>CAYOEI010000506.1:0-2830 GCA_964402825.1 uncultured Hyphomicrobiaceae bacterium | reverse complement strand
AACGAACGGCTGATGAAAGAGAGCCGCCTCCGTGACATTGAAGTTCTGTTGAAGAAGGCCGACGGAGAGCATTTCTGGGTCTTGCTGACTTTCGAGCCGACGGGGTCAGGGGAGCAAAGGCAATTTTTCACCTGGGCCTATGACATTACCGAACGGAAGATGGCGGAGGAATCAAGACGCAAAAGCGAACAGTTGTTGAAGGCGGCCATTGAGGGAATGGCGGAGGGCTTTGTCTACTTCGACGAGGATGACCTTTTGGCGGTTTTCAATAAACGGTTTGTCCAATTCTACCCCATGCTTGAGGATGTTGTAAAAATCGGCACGCCATATGAGGTGATACTGCGCACAGGTGTCGAGAGTGGACAGATCATCGACCCGCAAGGCCGGAAAGAGGAATTCTTCAAGGAAAGACTCGCCTACCATCGTGACCCTCATGGTGCGGTCGAATTCAATCTGCCGGGCGGTAGATGTATCCGGGTTGAAGAGAGGAAATTGCCCGGCGGAGGTATCGTCGGCATTCGCACCGATATCACCGAACTTAAGCGCGCGGAAGAAGAGAGGCTACGCCAGTACCAGAAGATGGATGTCCTGGGTCAATTGACCAGCAGTGTCGCGCACGACTTCAATAATATTCTGACGGTACTGGATTGCAATATCGGCCTTTTGAAATCGGAAAATAGCAGCCAGGAGCAGAAGCAAAGTCTCCTTGATAATTGCAACGAGGCTGTCAAGTTGGGTTCGGGCCTCACCAGACGTTTGACGAATTTCGTCAGAAGGGAGGCGAACGCTCAAACCAGGATCGATCTTAACGCATTGATTGCCGGGTTCAGCGATCTCCTGAACAGATCCGCTGGCAAGGGTATTTCTACCGAGTTCATGCTGCCCGACAAAACGCTGTCAGTACTGGTCGATGCCGTCCTTGTTGAGGTGGCGTTGTTCAATCTTGTGGTTAATGCGAGCGATGCGATGCCTGAGGGAGGCAAGATTACCGTCAGCCTGACCGAAACGAATATCGATGAAGCTGATGATCCGCCCCATAGCAAGAATAACAATCAGCCATATGCCTTGCTACAGGTCTCGGATACCGGCACGGGGATGCCGCCCAGCATCAAGGAGCGCGCATTCGAAGCTTTCTTCACCACCAAGGATGAAGGGAAAGGAACAGGTCTGGGGTTGAAAACGGTCCAGGATTTAGCACAAAGCACAGGCGGATTTGTTGAGATTGAAAGTGAACTCAAGAAAGGCACAGCGGTGAAGATATTTCTTCCTCTGTATGAGGAAAAATCACCGTGACAATCTCGGGCGATAAGCTTGATCAGTGGATCTTGAGGCCAGAGTGAACAGATAATCTGACAAGTTCCGCAAAACTCGTAACTTCCAGACGCTGCATGATCCGTGCGCGATGAACTTCGACCGTACGGGGGCTGATATCCAACTCACGGGCGACAACCTTGTTCTGCTTGCCTTGAACCAGGCGCGACAGCACCTCCACTTCGCGCTTGCTGAGCTTGCTGAAAAGAGCATCGGTTTCTGCATTCGTGCCTGTCTTCGCATTTGAAGAAGATGATGTCTCCAACACCCTCGTAAGCGTATCCAGGACGTCACTGGCACTAAACGGCTTCTCAATGAAATCCGAGGCGCCTGACTGCATTGCCTTGACAGCCATTGCTACATCGGCGAACCCCGACATCATAATGACCGGCGTCATCGGGTGGCTTTGCTTCAGGACTTCCAGCACATCCAGGCCGCTCATTTGCGGCATGCGAACATCAAGGATGACACAACCGGGATTCAGGCCTGGCAGCGCCTTGAGAAATTCAATACCAGACGAGTGGGCAAAAACATCGTAGTTCGCGTTTTGCAGGACGGCGACCAGGCTGTTTCGAACAAGTTCCTCATCGTCAACAATGTGCAGGCTGGTTGCTTCCTCATCCGACATTCTGGTTTGGCCCATGCACCTTATTCCCCCTGTCAGGCTCAACCGGATATTAGTGCGAACCGGATCAGTTGGCTATCGCCAAGAACCTTTGTGATAGCTCCGGCGGAGCAGCAAAACCTTCGGTCAACTTAACCAAAATGCCGCTGGCTGCTTATACGCCGGCGCACCCGATCTTGCTGATAGCCAGTCACAATGATTCGAAAGCTGCATCAATCACCGTACGTAGTTTCCCGGAATGAAATACAATTGATACACGTATATATATGCAGTTCCAGAATGCCAGCGATGCGCACGGGCTCTGAATTTAACCGGGCTCGCATCTATACTCGCGTCTATATAGGAAAGCAGACGAAATTGAACCGATGCTCCCATAGTATATCTGTTGTCGATGATAGCGACGGCATCCGTCGATCCTTTCGGATGTTGCTGGAGCATGCGGGTTATAGCGTTATGGAATACGTATCTGGCCGGGAGTTTCTTGACAACGGCCTTGCTCGGCAAGCTGATTGCATTCTGCTGGATTTGGAAATGCCAAGTCCGAATGGCATAGAGGTCTTGAACGCGTTGCAGGATATAGCCAGTGCGACGCCAGTCCTGGTTGTTACTGGAACGGACAACACGTCACTGCTTGCTGACGCTGACCGCGATATCGTAGCCGCAATTCTTAAAAAGCCCATCGGCCCCAATGCGCTGCTTGCCGCCGTGGATGGAGCCCTGTCCCAGTCTTCGCACGACGGCTGAGATCATCCCTACGTAATACCCCTTAAGAGCCTCCCCCTAAGTGATCGACCCAACTGGCACAGCGTTGTGAACCAGTGAAGAATACGTGTGTGTTTCAAGGTCGGCACGTCCGACCCACATCGGGCAATCCGATCACAGGGAGGAATGTAA
>CAYOEI010000505.1:0-3093 GCA_964402825.1 uncultured Hyphomicrobiaceae bacterium | reverse complement strand
CCGAACCTGAATCTCCTTGGCCAGCGCGAGCCGGAGATTTACGGACATGCGACGCTTGATGATGTACGTGAGCGAACCGCAAGCAAAGCGTCGGGGTTCGGCCTGGACATCGAATTCCGGCAATCAAATACCGAAGGCGAGATCGTTGACTGGATTCAGGAAGCACGCGAGAGCGCAAGCGGTATTCTCATCAATGCGGGCGCCTACACCCACACATCGGTCGCCATTCTGGATGCGCTGCTGGCAACAGACATACCTTGTGTGGAAGTGCATTTATCCAACATATTTCAGCGCGAGGAATTCCGCCATCATTCCTATCTTTCAGCCGCTTGTATTGGCGTCATCTGCGGGTTCGGGGTAAAGAGTTATGAGTTGGCTATCGAAGCCCTTGGCGAACTGCTCAATGCCGAGGGTCAGCGGAGAACGTAATGACAAGTAAGAAGAAGAGCGATAAATCCTCATCGATGGATGCCGACCTGATCCGCGAGCTTGCAGACCTGCTGCGTGAAACCGGTCTCACGGAAATAGAGATCGAGCATAAGGACATGCGGGTCCGTGTCGCGCGGGGCGGAGCGCCGGCTCCAGCGGTTATGGCCGCGCCGCCGACAGCTGTTTCTTCTCCGGACGCCGCTTCTGATACCACTTCGGCAGTTCACCCCGGCACCGTCGCCTCGCCGATGGTCGGCACTGTCTACCGGTCGCCCGAACCTGGCGCCGACACCTTTGTCGAGGTGGGCAGCGCGGTGTCCGAAGGGCAGACGGTGATGATCGTAGAAGCTATGAAGACAATGAACCATATCCCTTCGCCGCGCGCCGGCACGATTACCCAGATCCTTGTCGAGGACGGGCAACCGGTTGAGTATGGCGAACCTCTTGTGGTTATCGAGTAGGCCGGGGTCCTGAAGGGCGGGTGATGGTACGCTTCCATGTTTGATAAAATCCTTATTGCCAACCGCGGAGAGATCGCACTGCGAATCCTGCGCGCATGCAAGGAGCTGGGCATTGCAACCGTGGCGGTCCATTCGACCGCGGATACAGACGCCATGCATGTCAAACTGGCTGATGAATGCGTGTGCATTGGCCCCCCCAAAGCAAGCGAAAGCTATTTGAACATTCCGCAGATCGTGGCGGCCTGCGAGATCACCAATGCGGATGCGGTACATCCCGGCTATGGCTTTTTGTCGGAAAATGCGCGCTTCGCGGAAATTCTCGAAGAGCACAAGATTACCTTTATCGGACCGACGTCGCAGCATATCCGGCTTATGGGCGACAAGATCGAAGCCAAGAAAACTGCGATTGATCTGGGTTTGCCGGTGGTGCCGGGCTCGAAAGGCGCTGTGACATCGGACGCGCAAGCAAAAGAGATCGCCGAGGAAATCGGCTACCCGGTCATTATCAAGGCGGCGGCGGGTGGCGGCGGGCGAGGAATGAAGGTCGCCAATTCCGCCGATGATATAAGCACGGCGCTGTCCACCGCTCGTGCGGAATCCAAGAACGCGTTTGGCGATGATACGCTCTACATTGAAAAATATCTCGCTCTGCCAAGGCACATTGAAATCCAGGTGATCGGCGATGGCCAGGGCAATGCGGTGCATCTGGGTGAACGCGATTGTTCGTTGCAGCGCCGCCATCAGAAAGTCTGGGAAGAGGCGCCCTCCCCGGCCCTGAATGACGATGAGCGCGACGCCATCGGCGACACCGTGGCGCAGGCGATGCAGAAGATGAAATATCGCGGCGCGGGCACGGTGGAATTTCTCTATGAAGGCGGTGAGTTCTTTTTCATCGAGATGAATACCCGCCTGCAGGTCGAGCATCCGGTAACCGAGATGATCACCGGCCTTGATCTCGTGATCGAACAGATTCGCATTGCATCGGGCGCACCACTCAGCTTCGACCAGAAAGATGTCCGCTTTGAAGGCCACGCAATCGAATGCCGCATCAATGCCGAGCACCCCGTCACATTCATGCCGTCACCCGGTAAAATCACGACCTATCACCCGCCTGGCGGTCTGGGTGTTCGCGTCGATTCGGGTGTTTATGTCGGCTATGAGGTTCCAGCTCACTATGACAGCCTGATCGGCAAGCTGATCGTCCACGCACGCAACCGCAATGAGTGCCTGATGCGCCTGAAGCGCGCCCTGAGCGAATTCGTTATCGACGGCATCGACACCACGATCCCGCTGTTTTCCAAGCTGATCGCCGAACCCGATGTGGTCAATGGCTCCTATGACATTCACTGGCTCGAAAAATATCTCGAAAAGCAGTAATATGACGGCGATGATCCGTTACGGGGCACCTATCAGAACATGACCTCAATAAACGACATCATGGTTGATATTACGCCGCAGGTGCTGCTCAAGGCCTATGCCTGCGGAATATTCCCAATGGCGGAAAGCGCGCAGGACAGCGCCCTCTACTGGATCGAGCCGGAGCGCCGTGGAATCCTGCCTCTCGATAGCATCCATGTGCCCAGACGCCTTGCCCGCACAATCCGTCAGGACCGGTTCGAAATCCGGATAGACAGTGATTTCGAGGCCGTAATCGATGGCTGCGCCGAGGCGCAATCAGGACGCCAGAGCACCTGGATCAACAAGCGCATCCGTAACCTCTATGGCGAATTGTTCGACCTTGGCCACTGTCACACCGTCGAGACCTGGCAGGACGGCAAGTTGATGGGGGGGCTGTATGGAGTGCGCCTGAGCGGTGCGTTTTTTGGTGAAAGTATGTTTTCACGCCAGCGCGACGCAAGCAAAGTGGCGCTCATCTATCTTGCGGCGCGTCTCAAATGTGGCGGATTCTCCCTGCTCGATACACAATTTCTGACCGATCATCTGGTCAAGTTCGGCGCGGTGGAAGTTACGCGCGAAAAATTTCAGCGCCTGTTGGACGACGCGCTGTTGGGGGCCGGCGAATTTTCCAGATTGCCCGCCGCCTGCTCAGGCTCGGGCGTCTTGCAGCTCGTTAGCCAGACATCGAACACCGGGTGTTCTACCGCGTGAAGTCCTGGACTTTGCGCAAACATCCATCCGGTGAAAATTCTCTGCTTCTCCCCTGAAAGCTGAATTTCATCAACTTCCACGAAAACAGACGTGA
>CAYOEI010000504.1:0-2748 GCA_964402825.1 uncultured Hyphomicrobiaceae bacterium | reverse complement strand
ACTGGAGTCGGCGCGTCGCGGTTTTTGCCGCGCAAGTAGCTGTCATCAGTCTGATACTGCATCGTTTGGATTTCCTTGGCCCCAGGGTTGCGATAAATCTGCTTGGTGTCAGCGCCTTTGGCGGTCTGTTGGCGCTCATACTCGCAGCTATAGCCATGATCCGGATATGGCGGCAGGGGCTGCTGGGTGGCGGCCATGCGGTTGCCGGAGTCATAATTGGCTTGTTGCTGCTTGCCGGACCACTCTGGTATTTACCTGATTTGCTGACATTGCCGAAAATCAACGATATTTCCACAGACCTCCAGTCGCCGCCGAAATTTGAATCCATCGCCAGCTTGCGGGATAAAGACGCCAACCCGATTCAATATCCAGGTATTGCAGTCTCGGAGCTGCAGGCAGAGGCGTATCCGGACATTCGTCCCATGGTGCTGGAGCGCTCAGCGGAGGAAACCTTCGATCTGGTTCATGAGGCGGTGACCAGGCTGGATTGGAAGATTGTGACGAGCCGAAAACCGGCTGGGAGCGGGCAGGGCCTGATCGAAGCCGTCTCCAAGACGCTGGTGATGGGGTTTGCCGACGATATTGTCATCCGCGTTGCCGCCGGCGTTGGCGAGGCACGGATTGATGTGCGTTCCGCTTCGCGTTACGGCGAGCATGATTTTGGCGCGAACGCCCGGCGGATACGCCGGCTGTTTACGGAAGTGAAGGCGGGTCTTGAAAAGGGCGAGCGCCTTGCGCTTGATGCTGCGCTTGCCAAACGGGCGAAAGAGGCGCGCGATGAGGCGAAGCGGCTGAGGAAACTCAGGGCAAAGGCGAAGAAGGAAGAAGAAGCGCGCTTGGCTGTCTTGAGAGAAAAGGCTAAGGCTGAGGAATTGAAAAGGCTGAGTGAATTACAGCGGGAAGATCTTCGCATTGAACAAGGTCTCGGTCTATTAGGTATTCCAGGTGAGCCAGTACAGAGAGCGCCGCGGCGGGCACGAGCCTGGAATCAAGGCTCGGATAAATTTTGGCAACAATTTGGGGAATGAATTGGTGGCCATTTTCAAGGCATGCATATATTGCTGATTCCCGCATCTTCCTGTGCAACAGGTAGGCTCTGACGACACGGCGCGGAGATTCAATGCGTCCGCCGTGACCAGGGAAAAAAACTTTATCATTCCGCTCCAGCAGACATTCCAGAGACGTCAGATAGTCACTCATATTGCCTTCCGGAGGAGCCACCACAGTGGTGTTCCATCCCATAACGTGATCGCCAGAAAAGACGGTCCGCTCACCGGTTAGTGCGAAACACAGATGATCAGGGGCATGCCCGGGAGTGTGGATTACATCTAGTGCCCATCCACGGCCCTGAATCATGTCCCCATTTTTTATTTGCTCATCAGGCGTGAAATCAAGATCGACGAAGGCCTTGCCGGATGGGCTTGTTGTCCGCACTCCGCGCGGTTTGCCGGTGGGTCCGAACGCCAGGACCGGCGCGTTAGTACGGCTCTTAAGCGGTTTGAGTGCATCGATGTGGTCGCGATGCGTATGGGTAATCAGGATATGGCTGATTCGCTCACCCTTCGTCGCCTCGGCAATGGCTTCCAGATGCGCCTTTTCGTCAGGGCCGGGGTCGATAATGGCGACATCGCCCCGGCCAACCAGATAGGTGTTGGTGCCTTTGAAGGTAAAGGGTCCTGGATTGTTCGCCACGATGCGGCGCACACCGGGCGCTACATCCACTGCAACGCCATAGTCGAAGCTCATCTCCGTCTTGAAGGAAAGCTTCGAGCCGCTGTGTGCCCCTTGTTCAGACGTGTTCATATCTGAGCGTCTTTCATGGAAGGGTTTCGTGGGCAGTTTTCCGGATGGTTCGCCAAAGGCAAAATGCCAAGAAGTTGAATAAATTGGTCGGAGTGGCAGGATTTGAACCTGCGACCCCCTCGTCCCGAACGAGGTGCGCTACCAGGCTGCGCCACACTCCGCCACCGCAAAAGCTCGCGAGTTATAGCCTTGGTCAACAGCCCCCGCAAGCGGCGACAAGGAGTTCTCTAAAGCAGCCCCATCGATTTGTAAGCGACATACCAGGCAAGCAGAAATGCACCGGCGAAAAGTTTCCTGTCCATTCCGTCAAACAGTCGCATTTGATACTCCAATCCTGAGTGTTGGAGGCCAGGGGACATCTCACAATATCATGGAATTTCCATCTTACGATATGAGTAAGCGTATGGCCCCTCGAAATGCTATGAAAGGGGGATATCAAATGCGAAGAATGAGACAGTTGTGATTGCCGCGCCCATTTCATATAAGGGGCGGCCCGCTGACCAATCCGTCAGCGATTCTGGTGCTCGCAAATAGGCGTGCAATCCTCCCGGCGTATTGGGGCGTAGCCAAAAAAACGGGGTTTAAATCGAGTAACACTTAGTAACAACTTGCTCGCCAAAAAGCCCCCTAACACCTTGTAAATTAACTAAAAAGCGTTATCATCGCGTAACAACCCGTAACAGGGCAAACCACGCCCATTTGTTACCTTGCTGTTACCTAGGATACCATTTGGCTATGCACAAGAAGGTAATTACAGAAGCGGTAATCAAGCGCTTCACCACGCCGGAAAAACAGACCGAGCAGTTTGATGCGGCACTTCCGGGCTTTGCCCTGAGGGTGACTCCCAAAGGCACAAAGAGTTTTGTTTTCTTCTATCGATATGGCGGTAAGCAGCGACGCGCCACGTTAGGGGGCTTTTTGGCGAGCAAGTTGTTACTAAGTGTT
>CAYOEI010000503.1:0-7966 GCA_964402825.1 uncultured Hyphomicrobiaceae bacterium | reverse complement strand
CATACCCTCCCCCTAAAACCCCCGGCGCATGAGGACCCCGTCATCGCAGCACTCGCTGGAGAATTGGGACGTTGCGCGTATGGCGTCAGGGGCGGCATCGCGCGCCACCGCCTCAAAGCCGAGCCTAGCGAAGAAGGGATCGGCGTCCATTGTAAAGAGATAGAGATCGCGCATGCCCTCGGCGGCCAGCATTTCAATGAGGTCCCTGATCATGGCGCGGCCCACGCCTTTGCCGCGATGCTCGGTCGGCACCACGCAGGAGCGGATCAGCGCGAGAGCGTTGCCCAGCGGCTCATAACCGCAATAGCCGAGCGGGCTACCGCGTCCATCCACCAGGGCGAAATAGAGACCGCGCGATGCGGCCAGATCGTCCCGTGGCATCCCGGCTTCCTCAAGCGCCTTGAGGAAATCCAAATCGTCTGGCGGCACGCCGCGCATGTCAGCGTTCAACTGCTTCCGCTGGCGTCTTGACCTTGATGGAGAGCGCATGCACCGGTCCGGCAAGTTCCTGCGCGAGCGCCTCGTTGACCAGCCGGTGGCGCTCCACGCGGGCGAGACCCGCGAAATTTTCCGAGACAATCTCGACACGGAAATGGCTCTCTCCCGTGCCAGGAGAGCCTGCATGGCCGGCGTGGCGGTGAGACTCATTCTCGACCTCCAGCTTTTCAGGCGTAAAAGCCTCTGTTAGTTTTTCCCTGATAGAGTCTTCAACGCTCATGTTTGCCTCCGGTAAAAATATCCGCACGCAAGACCAGCGCAATGGGCGCTGTCAAGCTTGCTTCATAATTTCCTAAACCCCATACTCAGTGCCCCATGAATTTGAATTCTAAATATTTCGACTGCATCCGCGTCAAGCCTGACAAGGACCGGCTGCTGCGCGAAAAGAGCCAGGATTGCGAATGGCCTGGCTGCCGCATTCCTGCGCAGCACCCCGCCCCCAGGGGCCGCGGGCGCGAAGGGGAATATTTCAAATTCTGTACTGAACATGTGCGCCAGTACAACAAATCCTACAACTATTTTAACGGCATGAGCGATTCCGATGGCGCCGCGTTCCAGAAGGCCAATCTTACAGGCCACCGGCCAACCTGGGGCATGAGCACCAATGGCCGCAAGCGCGCCGGTGAAAATGTGTTTAACGCCAATCCTAGCGGCTTCATGCACGGCTTTGCCTTTGATGACCCGTTCGGCGTGCTGGGCGGGGACAAGGGGGCTGAGAGGCCGCGCGAATATGCACCTTCAAAACAAATTCGAAAAGTCGAGCGAAAGAGCCTGAGCGCGCTCGGTCTGGACGTGAGTGCGACACCGCTGGAAATCAAAACGCGCTTCAAGATGCTGGTGAAACGGCACCATCCTGACCATAATAGCGGCGACCGCCGCTCAGAGGATCAGTTGCGCGAAGTGATACAAGCCTATAATTATCTAAAAGAAGCTGGCCTCTGCTAGGCACCAGCACCACATACCCGGTTTAACCGGGAACGAAATGGACACCCATCCAATGACAGTTGCACCCAATGATGAGGCTTTAGCCGTGCCCGATATGTCCGTGTCGGTCCGGCAGGTTTTCGGCATCGATTCGGATCTTGAGATTCCCGCCTACTCTCAAAAGGAAGAACATGTCCCCGAGGTCGATAACGATTATCAGTTTAACCGGGATGTGACGCTGGCTGTCCTCGCTGGCTTCAAGCACAACCGGCGGGTTATGATTCAGGGCTTTCACGGAACCGGTAAATCCACCCACATCGAGCAGGTCGCGGCGCGGCTCAACTGGCCGTGCATCCGCATCAATCTCGACAGCCATGTAAGCCGCATCGATCTCATCGGCAAGGATGCGATTGTCATCAGGGACAATATGCAGGTGACCGAGTTCAAGGAAGGCATCCTGCCCTACGCCCTGCAATCAAACACGGCGCTTGTGTTCGATGAATATGACGCCGGGCGTCCCGATGTGATGTTCGTCATCCAGCGTGTGCTGGAGGTGAAGGGCCGGCTGACCCTGCTGGACCAGTCCAAGGTCATTCATCCCCATCCCTATTTCCGGCTGTTTTCAACGACCAACACCATTGGTCTGGGCGACACCAGCGGTCTGTATCACGGCACCCAGCAGATAAACCAGGGCCAGATGGACCGCTGGAACATCGTCGCTGTGCTCAACTATCTGCCCCATGAAGATGAGGTCGCCATCGTTCTCGCCAAGGCCAAAAGTTACCAGAACGACGAGGGCCGCAAGACCGTTGGCAATATGGTGCGGGTTGCGGATTTGACCCGCTCGGCCTTCATCAATGGCGATCTCTCCACGGTGATGAGTCCACGCACAGTGCTCATCTGGGCCGAGAACGCTGAGATTTTTAACGGAGACATCGGCTTTGCATTCAATCTGACGTTCCTGAACAAATGCGATGAGTTGGAACGCGGCCTGGTCGCGGAGTTCTATCAGCGCTGTTTCGGCGAAGAATTGCCGAACTCAACAGCAAATGTCGCAATGAGTTAGGACATTTTTGGTTTTGATTGAATTGTCAGGCCACCCGCTCTCACCGTACGGGTGGCTCGCTCATATCGGATAAGAGACGAGGACATATGCCGTCCACACCCAAAGGCAAGGACGCACCCGCGGAACCCTTCAAGCGCGCACTGGCCGCCGCAACTCGTTCCATCGCGGGTGATGAAGAGATGCAGGTGGTGTTCGGCTCCGACCCCCCTGGCCTCCAAGGCGGCATTGCCCGATTGCCCGAACCGTCACGCACGCCAAACCTGCAGGAAATCGCCGCGATCCGGGGTCATGCGGATTCGCTGGCGCTCAGGGTCGCGCGTCACGACGAAAAACTGCACCGCAAGCTTGCGCCCTCTTCAGGCATGGCGCGCGCGGTGTTCGAAGCGGTCGAGGTCGCACGCATAGAGGCCATCGGCTCACGGGCCATGACCGGCATGGCGCAAAACCTGAATGCGAAGATTGAAAACAAATATGCCCGCAGCACCTATTCCGATATTTCCGAACGTGAGGAAGCGCCGCTGGATGAAGCCTTGGCGCTGCTCGTTCGCGAGATACTGACCGGGACAGAGCCGCCGGAAAAAGCCCAGCCGGTGGTCGACATGTGGCGCTCCTGGATTGAAGAGCGGGCTGGTGGTGCGCTGCAGAAAATGGATGCCCAGATCGAGGATCAGGCCGCTTTCGGCCGGCTGCTGCGCGATGTACTTACCTCTCTGGATCTCTCCGACGAATTCGACCCAACGGATCAGGAGGACGACGACTCCGATGCCGAGAGCGAGGAGTCTCTCGCCGATGGCGGAGAGGACGAGGATTCATCCGAACAGGGCGACCAAAACGGCGACGAACAGGGCCTGGGAGAAGGCGAAGGCGGCGAGGACGCGGATCTGGCCGACATGGACGCATTTGACCAGATGGATGGCGAGGCCGAGGGCGACGGTCAGCCGCAGGAGGCCCCGCCGCACCAGCCAAATACCTCAGTGCTCGATGACCCTCGCGCCTTTGGATACGAGGTTTTTACAAACGCCTTCGATGAAGCCATCAACGCCGATGATCTTTGTGACGCGGAAGAGCTTGAGCGCTTGCGCGCCTTCCTCGACAAACATCTGCAAACCCTGCATGGCGCGGTGGCGCGGCTCGCCAACCGCTTGCAGCGCAGATTGCTTGCCCAGCAGAACCGCGGCTGGGATTTTGATCTGGACGAAGGCGTTCTGGATGCTGCAAGGCTGACGCGGGTCATTGTCGACCCGATGCATGCGCTCTCCTTCATGCAGGAGCGCGACACTGATTTCCGCGACACGGTGGTGACGCTGCTGCTGGACAATTCAGGCTCCATGCGTGGCCGGCCCATCATGGTCGCGGCCTGCTGCGCCGACATTCTGGCGCGCACCCTGGAGCGTTGCGGCGTGAAGGTTGAAATTCTCGGTTTCACCACCAAAGCCTGGAAAGGCGGACAATCACGTGAAAAATGGCTGGCCCAAAATAAGCCGGCTTCGCCCGGACGGCTGAATGACCTGCGCCATATCATCTACAAGGCGGCGGACGCTCCCTGGCGGCGCTCACGGCGCTCGCTGGGGCTGATGATGCGCGAGGGGCTGCTGAAGGAGAATATTGACGGCGAAGCCCTGGCATGGGCGCATAACCGATTGCTCGGCCGGCCAGAGAAGCGGCGCATTCTGATGATGATTTCCGATGGTGCGCCCGTTGATGACTCCACTCTTTCGGTGAACTCCGGCTCCTATCTGGAGCGTCATCTGCGTCAGGTCATCGAGGAAATCGAGACGCGCTCACCAGTTGAACTCATCGCCATCGGCATCGGCCATGACGTGACCCGCTATTACCGCCGCGCCGTTACTATCACCGACGCCGAAGAACTCGCCAGCGCCATGACCGACAAACTTGCCGAGATGTTTGAAGAAGGCAATACCGGTCACGGCTCACCCCGCACACCGGCGCGGCGCGCCCGCCCCAAAGGACGGCTTCATTGAAAATCAAGCGCGCATGGGTCGCGGGCGCCATGACGCTCGCAATCGCCATCACAGGGTTTTTCCTGCGGGTGGATCACAGCTCGGCCAAAAAGCCCGGTCCTCTCTCCCCGCCTCAAACAATCGAGATCATGGCGCAACCCATTGTCTTTGACCGCGACAAGCCCGCTGAGACCCGTTTTGGCAAACTGGAGTGGCTCGGCACGCTGGCTCTGTCCTCACCCTCGAGGAATTTTGGCGGATATTCAGGTCTCGTGCTGGACAAAACGGGCACCGAACTCCTCGCTATCTCCGACAAGGGAACATGGCTCAGCGCCAAACTCACCTATCGCGGGGAAAAAATTGTAAAATTGAGTGAGGCGAAGATTGGCTCGCTACCCGGCAAAGACAACCGGACTTTATCGGGCAAATATTATTCAGACTCTGAATCCATTGTGATGGCGCGCCAGGGCAGCCTGACCGGCAACGCCTACATTTCGTTCGAGCGCAGGCATCGCATCGATGTTTACCCGGTTACCAAAAACGGATTCGCACCCCCAACACGAAGTCTAAAACTCCCCGCGCGCGCCAAATCCGTCGAGAATAACAAGGGGATAGAGGCGATCGCCATTTTGCGCGCCGGGCCATTGAAAGGCGCCGTCCTGGCCTTCACCGAGAACACGCTGGACAGCCGGGGGAATCATATCGGCTGGCTGATTGGCGGCCCGCAACCCGGCATGATCACCCTCAGGCAGCGCGGCGGTTTATCCATCACCGATCTGGCAAGCCTGCCCGGCGGCGACATCATCGTGCTGGAGCGGCGCTTCCGCTTTTCCGAAGGCGTTAAAATGCGCCTGCGCCGTATCGCGCTGAGTGATGTGCGCGCCGGCGCTACCCTGGATGGGGAAGTTCTGCTTGAGGCGGATAGTTTGCTCGAGATCGACAATATGGAAGGTTTGGCGGTGCATCGCGATGCACAGGGGAGAACCATCCTCACGCTCATTTCGGATAATAATTACAACCGCATCTTCCAGCGCACACTGCTGATGCAATTCGCGATTGTGGAATAGTTGCGGGATTAGTTCCCAAAAACGGACATTCGACCAGCACTGACCAGGTGATTAGTCCCGCCCCTCGAACGTCATTCCCACTCCACTTTCGTCATTCCCGCGAAGGCGGGAACCCAATTGGGCCAATCCGTAACCCCCCAGTGTTTGCCGCGCCTCACGCTTGGGTTCCCGCCTGCGCGGGAGTGACGTTCGAGGGGCGGAGGAATTTAGTAAACTGTCACCGTAATTCCATAACAAAAAGCTGTTCGCCACCAAGCTGACACCAGCACGTTACCGTAACAGCGCCTATCAATAGCAACGCGTATAAACCCGCCCATAAGCGTCCACGGCCTGAACGCATCTTCTTCTGGGTACAACCACCGGCGCAACAACCACCGGAGCACGATAGGCTGCACCAGCTGTCACTCTCCGTCGCGTAGTGCGCCGAGCGACACCGGCATAGCTTACCGGAGACAGCGGGCGACCAACGCGCGCGTCAGCCGAAGACACCAGTGTTTGTTGCGGATTGAGTGGAACCTCTCCGCTCCATAAAAGAGCCGCACCACCAACCATGGTCGCAATCGAAAGGCGAATAAGAGTTTTAGTCCTGCAGATCATTTCATTACTCCTTTTGGCACGCTCCCCGGGGGAACTTCGTCGATATGCGGAAGAGCCTCAAAGGCCACTTTCTTTGCGCTTTTAGGCTGCTTGAACGCGAAGGCGCCGGCGGAAATATCCGTCCGCCACTCTTTGATGCGGAGCGTGTACTGAGGCGCCCCGGCTACGGTCTTGCTGGTAATCACATACTTGCACGGGATCGGACGCGCGCCGACCTCGATCCAAATCTGCCAGTCGGTGTCCTGGTTTCGAAATGCCAGGTGCTCACACTCGACGCCGTTGATTACGCCACGGCCGATATGCTTTGCGTCGATGATATCCGCCGTTATCTTGGCGAAGACGTCGGAGAGCAGAAGATCAGCGCCAGGCATAGTGACACCGTGTTTGTCGCGCAGCAGACCAAGGAGTTGATCAACCGACCCAGGAGTATGGAGTTGGGCAAAGGTATTGCTGTTTTTGCTGTTCACGGTGAGCATCTTCCCATCGAAGACAAGCTCAACATCCACATATCCGCCCGTGCGGCTGGCGTGGAGCTTATCCGGACGGCTCAATTGGACCTGTCCGGAGCTGGTAAATTGAATCTTCTGGATGTCTGGCGTGATCACCTCGATATCGGCATCGAATGTCATCGAAAGGGTCTTCTGGCTCGTCATGTAGTCGGACATTTTTTTGAGAATATTGATCGCATTGTTTGCATTATCGCTTTGCGCCTGGGCGCGAGGCATGAACGAAAGGTTCATTGTCAGCATCATCCCGACTACAACGAGCAGCCACCAATTTGCTAGGCCGACTGATCTCGGCATCGTTCCTTGCGTCTTCATCAGCTTATCCTTCGGTTGTCAGGAAGTGATCAATTTGATCGCGGGAGCGGGCGCACGCCCTCTCCAAAGTTTAGTGGTCTCCGCCACCGCCGCCCAGTGGTATTGTCAGTGTAAAGAAAGCAGTGTCACCTTTCATCCGATTCTTGACATCGAATTCGTGCAGCCAACGTGCTGTTGTAAACACTGGGGTTCCACGAAGTTTGAAATTGTAATTGATATTCGGCCCCAGAGCGCTCACCCGCCCCTTGAAGCTGCCGAGCACTGCACCCGCGCCGCTATCACCGGTTAGCTGATTATGGTGATACCCGGCAAGCCCGACAGCGAATGCTTTTGAAAAATGCTGCATCAGGGCACCCTCAAGGTGAAACTCGGTGCCCGACTTGTAATTGGTGTCAGGGTTCTCGAAATTATACTGAATTCCTGCCGCGATCGAAGCCTCGTGTCCTTTGTTGGGGTCAAACCATGTGGCCGAGGCGGTGGTATCAAAGGCCCAGTGGTTGAAGCCCAGATTGGTGAGACTTGTCTTATCGTAGGCGCCAATCGGAATGTTCACTACCCCCGCCACGTTCCAGTGCAACTTGCCGCGGTCCCAGCCGACTAACGCCATTGCCAAAGGGTCGCCGAATTCGATGGTATCTTGGTTGACAGAAAGATGCGCCGCCCTCGTAAGGGTTACCCCTAGTGCCGGCAATGTCAGTGTTGTGAGTGCATCCACGTCGACTGTTACATCTTGCCAGCCGATCGGCACAAAAGCTCCGAACCCGAGTTTGCCGCCGAGTATTTTATGCGGTGTCATCCACAGGACGTTGGGGATTTCAATGAAGGTAACCGCTTCGACATCCATATCCGCCTTCAAGGAAAAGTTGCCGCCAAAATGACCTAGGGTCCGGCTCGCTGCTACAGCCCCGGAAGCTTCACCCGCGTAAAAATATTTATAGATCCCTACGTATGTCCCCGGGGCGGGTGAGCGCGCTGGGGCTGCGGCAGCGAGTAGGACACTCGGTCAATTTGGCGGCAACTTTTCCTTGGAGC
>CAYOEI010000502.1:0-7706 GCA_964402825.1 uncultured Hyphomicrobiaceae bacterium | reverse complement strand
AACTTCGATCTTGCCCAGCGTGGAAGCGTCCGACATGCCGATTGAGTCCCGTGTGGCCTTGCATTCGCGCGCGACCGCGCTGCGCATGTTCTCATTTTCGCGCGGAAAATAACGGGCCCGCCGCCAGAGGCTCACGGGCTCGAACACGGCGCCTTGCTGAACCGCCCAATCATCAATCGGGCTCCTGCGCATCACATCGAACAGATCGCCGCGGGCAAGCCCGGCGAAGATTCCGAATGACGTCGGCGTATAGGGGGGGCGGAAAGTCGTCAGCCCAACCTCGGTGACCGGGCGGGAGAGGGTTTTGGACGCAATCGCCAGCTCGCTTAGGCTCGACGTTTTGCCCTGATCGGTGGCCATCCCGGCGGTGGTGTAACGCTTGATGTGCTCAATCGAATGAAAGCCCTCGCGCACGGCGAGGCGTATGTCCTTGGCCGTCACGTCATGCTGATAATCGACGAAAGCCTTGATGCGGTCCGGATTTGCGCTGGTTGGCAACTCATCGATCAAGAGACCCGAACAAAGCTTTTCTTCGTCAACCTTATAAATACTCAATTTTTTGGATTTGAACCCCGCCTCCGTTGCTGCATCCTGGCCGGCGGCGGCGCCGTCATTCAATGCTTCGGATAGCAGGAAGCGGCCATCGCAGGCGCCGGCGGAACTGGCGTTCTGGGCGTAGTGTTGAGGAACAAAAGCACCGATGTCATCGCGCCAGGACAGCTTACCCCTGGATTGGGAGAAAAGATGTACGCTTGGCGTCCACCCGCCGCACATCAACAGTGCGTCGCAATCGATTTTCAAACTTCTCCCGACTGAGCCATCAGCCTCAACGGCCGCCGCATATACGCATGAAATACGCAGACGCCCTTTCGTTCGGGTCACGGTATGGCCGGATAACACCTTGATATCCAGCCGGGCGGCCCGCTCCAGCAACTCGGGTGAGACGTCCGAGCAAAGGTCGATGATCGCAGCAACGCGGGCACCGTTTTCGGCCATGTCGAACGCGGTGAGATAGGCGGAATCGTGAGAGGTGACGATAACCGGTTTCTCGCCAACCTTGACGCCATAACGGTTGAGATAGGTTCGAGCGGCGCCCGCGAGCATCACTCCGGGGCGGTCGTTGCCGGCAAAAACCAGCGGCCGCTCAATGGCGCCCGTTGCCAGAACAACGCGTTTTGCGCGCACACGCCATAGCCGCTCGCGCGGCAACCTTGTATCCGGTGACGCAAGATGATCGCTCAGCCGCTGGGCGAGAGCGACAAAATTCTGGTGATAATATCCAAACGCCGTTGTGCGGGTAAGAATTGTGACATTTTTCTCGCTCCCTAACGCGGCCGCCGTGGAAGCCAGCCACGGCCATGTTGCCTCGCCGTCAATCCGGGAGCCTGGGTCGGACAGCAGGGAGCCGCCGATTTCCGATTGCTCATCGACCAATATAACGCTCGCGCCGCTTTTCGAGGCCGCCAATGCCGCCGCCAGACCAGCTGGCCCGGCGCCAATGATCAAAACATCACAATGAGCGTAACGGCTGGTATAGATGTCCGGATCCGCATCGCGCGGCGCCCGGCCGAGCCCAGCAGCCTTTCGAATAATCGGCTCATAAACCTTGTCCCAGAAGGATCTCGGCCACATGAAGGTCTTATAATAAAATCCGGCCGACAATATGGGGCCGGCAAGCCCATTCAGCGCACCAGCATCCCATCGAAGGGACGGCCAGCAATGCTGGCTGTGCGCCTTCAGCCCTTCAAACAGCTCCTGTGCCGTAGCGCGCATATTGGTGTCATATCGCCCCTGCCCGCGATCAATGCCTACCAGCGCATTTGATTCCTCCTGCCCCGCAGACATGATCCCGCGAGGACGGTGATACTTGTATGAACGGGCGACAAAATGAACACCGTTGGCCAGCAGCGCCGAGGCCAGCGTGTCGCCTTTAACGCCGGTATATGTCTTCCCCTCAAAGCTGAAGGTAACGTGGTCCGCGCGCTCGACACGCCCGCCATCGGAAGTGCGCCGCGCGCTCATTTTTCGGCTCTCCTGATTTCACTTTTCGTGGGGCGCTGTATTCCGGACCTATACGTCATGATGAACTTGTCACTTAACGTATCCCGGACGGCGTTGAAGTGCCGCGCGCATCCATGCACGTGAACCCAGCGTTCAAAATGTATCCCGCGCGGATTGGAGCGCAGGAACAAAAACGATTCCCACTCGGCATCGCTTATTGCCGACGGATCGCCGGGGCGCTCTATATGGGCCTCGCCCGCATAGGCAAACTCCACTTCGGCGCGGTCCTGCTCGCAATAGGGGCATCTGATCAACAGCATCGTTCCGCTCCTTAGTGCGCGACGGCGGCGGCGGCCGCTTCGTCAATCAGTTGCCCGGTGCTGAAGCGCTCCAGCGTAAAAGGTGCGTTAATGGGATGAGGTTCATCTCTCGCCACAGTCCAGGCCAGCAGATGGCCTGCACCTGGCGTCGCCTTGAATCCGCCTGTGCCCCACCCGCCATTGAGGTAGAGCCCGGGAACCGGCATCTTGGCGAGTATTGGAGAGCGATCCGGCGTGACGTCGACCGTACCGCCCCAATTTCGCAACATGCGCAGCCGGGTGAAAATCGGGAACATTTCACAAATCGCCGCAACGGTATGCTCCACCGAATGCAATGGCCCCCCTTGGGAGTAAGACTGATATTGTTCCATACCCGCTCCGATGACCAGTTCACCCCTATCGGATTGGCTGATGTACGCGTGAACGGAGTTGGACATCACAACGCAAGGGAAACACGGCTCTATCGGCTCCGACACCAGGGCCTGCAAAGGAAAACATTCCAGCGGCACCCGGACATCCGCCATGTTCATGATAATTGAAGAATGAGCGGCGGCGCTGACAGCTATTTTTTTCGCGCCAATATATCCACGCGATGTCTCGACGCCGCAAACTCTGCCGTCCTTGGATCGGCGAATAGCCGTGACTTCGCAATTCTCGAGAATATCAACGCCGCGCGCCGCGGCCGCGCGGGCAAACCCCCACGCCACGGCGTCATGGCGCGCGACCCCGCCACGTCTTTGCAACGCCGCACCCAGAACCGGATAGCGGGCGCCGCTGGAAATATTGAGCGGCGGGCAAAACGCCTTGGCCTGTTCCGGGGTCAGCCATTCATTGTCGACGCCGTTGAGGCGATTTGCGTGAATGTGGCGTTTGGTGATCTGAACTTCATGAACCGAGTGAGCCAGCATCATCACGCCGCGTTGTGAAAACATGACGTTATAGTTGATGTCCTGGCTCAGCCCTTCCCAGAGCTTGAGCGCATGATCGTAAAGCGCGGCGCTTTCGTCATACAGATAATTGGAGCGGATTATGGTCGTGTTCCGGGCTGTATTACCGCCGCCCAGCCAGCCCTTCTCAACCACCGCGACATTGGTGATGCCGTGTTCCTTGGCCAGATAATAAGCAGCGCCAAGACCATGACCGCCAGCGCCGACGATTATGACGTCATAGTTGCTTTTCGGTTCTGGCTTTGCCCATTGCTGGGGCCAGTTCTTATCTGCGCCAATGGCGTGGCGCACCAGATTGGAAAAGGAAAAGTGAGCCATCGTCTTTATCTGCTCTTTCAATCTTGCATCCGAATGGGAATATGCGCGCGAGGATCGGTTTCAGGAAACCACAAATTGTGATTTGCTGTACCCCTGAATATATAAAAGAGCCGTCAGGTCGTTATGGTCAATACGGGCATTTGCCTGTTCTATTAACGACGAAGATCCGTGGAAGGCAACGCCGAGTCCGGCCGCTTTGATCATTTTAATATCATTGGCGCCATCGCCGGCCGCAAGCACGTCACAGGGCTTCAGGCCTTTGTCCCCGCACAACTTCATCAAGGTATTCAGTTTCGCCGACCGCCCGAGGATCGGCTCGTGAACCTCCCCCGTCAGTTTTCCCTCATCAAACACCAGCTCGTTCGCCTGATGTTCATGAAAACCGATACGCTCGGCTATTCGGCTGGTGAAAAAATTGAAACCTCCAGAAACAAGAACGCAATACGCGCCGTGATGGCGCATCGTTTGAACAAGCGTCCGGGCTCCGGCTTTCAACGTGACGCGTTTCTCATAAACGCTTTCCAGCACGCTACGCTCCATCCCCTTCATTAAGGCCAGCCGTTCACGCAGGGCGTCAGAAAAACTTTTCTCTCCGTTGACCACAGCCGCCGTGATCTCCCTGATCTGAGCACCAAGACCGATGGCATCGCCCAATTCGTCAATGCATTCCTGGTTGATGAGTGTTGAATCCATGTCGGAAATGAGAAGCTTCTTGCGCCGTCCCTGGGCGGGTGTGCACACCGCGTCGATCGCGGTCCCGGACAACACTTCGCGGGCCTGCCCGGCAATGCCAGGGGTGAAAGGGAGGGAATCGATGAAAAGATCGCAAGCTTCCTTTTCCGCCAGCCACTCCACCCTGCCCATTGTACCCAACTGCTGCCAAACCCTCTCAATATGAACAGGCTCCAGAGGCGCTGAATTCAAATTGCCTATGAGGGTGAGTACACAGGACGTCATAAATTTGTTCCCGTTTCCACATGGTTGCGTTCTGCGACTGGAGTGCCTGCATCTCATTGACATGTAAGCCCGTAAAACATAAAGTTTGGCCATGAATGAGGCGTGGACTATACCACAAACCATAGACTGGTCTATACCAACGAAGATACGGAAATCATGGGATCATAAGGTCCCGTACTATCTGCGTTTCCGGGACCATTTTGCGGCCATGATCGAAGCGGGAACGCTGGCTCCGGGTAACAAACTTCCCGCCGAGCGGGTTCTGGCCGAGAAGTTTTCCATCACCAGGGTAACAGTGCGTCAGGCACTGGCGCGGATGGAAGCCGAAGGGTTGATTTTTCGCGAGGAGAGGCGCGGATGGTTCGTCTCCCCGCCCCGCATCCGTTACGATCCGACCGCCAACACAAGTTTCACTGAAAGTATTGCCGAGCAGGGCCGGGTGGCTGGCACGCGCGTCCTTTCCAAACAGCAATTAATCGCATCCCAGTGGGAAAGCGACCATCTGAACTGCGCCATCGGCGATCCCATCTATGCCATCAGACGTCTGCGGACAGTCGACGGACGGGCTGTTCTGGTTGAACAGATTCATTTCAAGGCAGAGCGGTGTCCAGGTCTCCTGGATCACCCGCTTGATCAATCGATAACCGATTTGCTGTCACAGGAATACGGCATTATCGAGCATCGGGCGCAGATCAATATGCGCCCGACCGCGCTATCGGAAATTCCAGCCAAGGCACTCGGGGTTGCTGTGGGAACGCCCAGTCTTTATCTGTCGCGGGCCAATCTCGATCAGCTTGACGAAGTGGTTGAGTTCGATCAGGAATTCTGGCGTCACGACGCAATCGATATCTGCGTCTCAGCGGCGGGAAGGTCTGAAAAAAGGCACACGAATAGGGATAAAATGGGAGGAAACATATAATGGCGGGCAAAACGCCAATCATTGAGGTCAAGGATATCAGCAAGACCTTTGAAATCCCGGGGCGCCCCCCCGTTCATGCGCTGCGCAATGTCACCAACCATGTCGACAAGGGCGAGGTCCTGGTTGTCATCGGACCCAGCGGCTCGGGCAAGAGTACTTTTCTGCGGGCGCTGAACGGATTGCAGCCGGTCGACAACGGCACCATCATCATCGACGGCGTCGAACTCACTTCCTCAAAGACCGACCTCAACAAATTGCGCCAGGGGGTCGGCATGGTGTTCCAGCATTTCAACCTGTTCGAGCATAAAACGGCGCTCGAGAATATCACCTTACCGCAAATGGTTGTGCTCAAGCGCTCGCGCGATGAAGCCGACGAGATCGGCCACAAGCTGCTTGAGCAGGTTGGCATCGGTGAGAAGAGCGACAGCTATCCGAGCGAGCTTTCCGGCGGACAGCAGCAGCGCGTTGCCATCGCCCGTTCGCTGGGCATGACACCCAAAGTTATGCTGTTCGATGAAGCAACGTCGGCACTCGATCCCGAAACCGTGGGCGGCGTTCTCGGCCTGATGAAGGAGTTGGCGGCCGCTGGAACAACCATGGTCGTCGTGACCCACGAGATGGGATTCGCCCGCGAGGCCGGAGACCGGGTGACCTTCATGGACGAAGGCGAGATCGTCGAGGAAGGCACCCCCAACGCGGTGTTCGACAATCCGCAGCATGAGCGCACGAAATTGTTTCTCAGCCAAATAATTTAAAGGGAAGATCGACTTGGTATAGACCATGTTTGAGATTTGGTGTATACCAATTAAGTATAAGTTTTCGGATACCTCCTGAGACAAGGTGGCCACAAAGCACCATCGAGTGTGGGGGCAAGCGACTTAAAGGGAGATTGGATGAAATGAAGAAAATTACCAAATTGATGGGCATGGGCGTATGTGCGCTTGGATTGATCGTGCTTGGACAGTCGGCCTCAGCCGACGTCGTAAAGGACATCGTCAAGCGCGGCGAACTGCGGGTCGCCGTTCAGACCCAGGGACCGCCGATAAGTTACGTCGACACCAATGGCAACCGCACCGGCTTCGCCGTTGAACTCGTCGGCATGATGGCCAAGGACATCGGTGTGAAGCTCAAGCTACTCGATTATGACTGGAAAGGCCTCATCCCGGCTGTCACATCGGGCAAAGCTGATTTCCTGGCCGCCGACATGACGCCAAAGGCCACCCGCGCGCTGGTTTTGAATTTCACTCAACCGTATATGTATAGCCGCAATGTCATTTATTCGAAAAAGAGCAAACCGTTCGTGACCTGGAAGGATGCCTGCGTCAAAGGCTTGTCGGTTGCCGTGACTCAAGGCAGCAGCAACATCGGCGTGCTCAAGGCTAAATGCCCGCTGGCCACCATCAAGGAATTTGCCGGTGGCGGGCCTGCGGTCGCCCAGGCGGTTGCCGCTGACCGCGTCGACTCTGGGATCAATGATGAAGCCTCAGCCAAGGGGTACATGATTGAATACCCGGAATTTCACATTCTTGAAGGCGCTCCGGACAGAGGGCCTCTCAGCTTCGCAACCCGGCCTGAAGAAACCCACCTGATCAGGTGGATGGACAACTATCTGTTGTTGATCAAGGCCGACGGACGTCTGGACAAGCTCAAGGACTACTGGATGTTCAGCACCAAATGGAAAGAAGAAAAAACCCCAGTGCCGAAGAAGAAATAACCTGGATACGGCACAGATAATATATGTGCCTAAACACTGATGCGGGGGGCTTTGCCTGCAGGGTAAAGCCCCCTTTCTTTTGTCATGAAGCGGATATGAAGCAGTAGCGGGCATGGACTGGGTTGTCGAATACTACAACTACCGCGTCGTCGCCCAGTTTATACCGGAATTTACGCGCGGCTTTGCTGCCACCATATGGATTTCGCTGCTGTCTCTCTTAATGGCCCTGATCATCGGCACCTTTGTCGCGATCATGCGGCTGTCCGCCAACCCGGTATTGTGGCGCATCGCCGCCGGGTATGTGCAGGCGATCCGCTCAACACCCCTGCTTATTCAGATTTATGTGATCTATTTCAGCGTGCCGGCGCTGCCCCTGCTCGATCGCCGTCTGGACGAGCTCGAAGGGGGCATCATCGCGCTCGGCCTTAACGCCGGCGCCTATATGAGCGAGATAATCCGCGCCGGTATCGAGTCCATCTCGCGTGGGCAGATAGAGGGTGCCCAGTCCGTGGGCATGACCTATCTGCAAC
>CAYOEI010000501.1:0-6083 GCA_964402825.1 uncultured Hyphomicrobiaceae bacterium | reverse complement strand
CGAGACGCGGTGGCCTTCCCGGTGCAGAGCCTCGAGGTGTCATCTGCATGACGTGCGGCGGACGATCGCATGGTTTTTAGCAATACTCCTATTCACCACTATTCTCATTATTCACCATTATAGCGGTCTACTACTTCTTGAGCACTGACATATCCGGATCACTCCGGGTATGATTCGACTCTGCCATTGCAGCCTCAAGTCATCTATTTCTTGGACACCCACATGACAAGCATCAGATCTCACGCTTGCAGAGTATTTTCCTCGACCAGATGGTTCTTGCTGTTCGTGATACTGACTGTCCTATGTTCAACCAACTCCGCAAAGGCAGAGTACCGCTTACATGCAGGAGATGTTATCGAAATCGCCGTAGCAGGGATGCCCGAACTCCGGCAGCGTGTTACGGTCCAGATGGATGGCAGTATCTCGTTGCCACTGCTGGGGACTTTAATCGTCGCCGGTTCAAGTGTATCTGAGGCCCGGACCAAAATTCAATCCGCACTGGCAACCCGGGTCCTCCGACAGAGGATGGCGGACGGCCGTGAAAAACCGCTCTTGATTGAGCCCGATGAAGTGGCCGCGACGGTCGTGGAATACAGACCGATCTACGTTAGCGGAGCTGTTACTAGGCCGGGAGAGCAGACCTATCGTCCTCATATGACCGTGCGCCAGGCTGTGGCTGCATCCGGTGGTTACGGTTACAATGTCTCGCAACTCGGAACGAGCAGCGCTGCACGTGAGGCGATACAACTACGGGCTGATCATACCTCAACGTGGTTATCATTCGCCAAAGAACAGGCACACATATGGCAAATCAAATCCGAGCTGGGGGCTGAGAGTGCCTTCGATCAAGACGTTTTCAAGAGGGCGCCTTTACTTCAAACGACACTATCAGAAATCCTGAAGCGCGAAGCAGAACATATGAAGGCTCAAAAGGCGAACCACGAGCGTGAAAACGCCTTCCTTCTGCATTCCGTCAAGCAGGCCAATGAACACATTGCGGTTCTATCGGATAAAAAACAGAAGGAGGAGGAGGGCAGAAAGGCTGACGAACTAGAGCTTCAAAGGGTCATCGCACTTTTCGAAAGAGGTAATTTGATCAAGCCCCGGGTCACAGAAGCACGTCGCGATTTGTTGTGGACGTCAACTCGGGAGCTAGAGACAACGGCGCGGCTGACGCAAGTAATAAGGCAACGAAACGAACTCTCTAGAAGGGCGGAAAGGCTGGACGACGAGCGCAAGATAAACTTACTTCAGGAGTTGAAAGACGTTAGCGTTAGGCTCAAGGCACAACAGGCAAAGCTTCAGAGCATTGAAGAAAAATTTCAGCACACCGGGTGGCCTCAGGCCGCGCAGCATAACAGCAGCGCGCCGCAGATAACCGTATTCAGAAAAGGCGAGAATGGAGAGATACGCTTTGTCGCCGATAGCGTAACCGTGCTCCAGCCGGGCGACGTTGTCGAGGTTGCCCTGCCGGCAGAATATAACTTAGCGCGCAATAAAAAGAACTTCTAAGGATCGCAAAGCCAGAGGTAGATAACGGGTCATGCGTTAGTTCCCCGCATTATGCAAGAAGTAACCGCGAACGCGCCTCTAGGATGCGCCCTGCTCAACAATACTCGGAAAGAAACGGATCCCGTTTAACCCAGAATTACAGTTCGTCGTCCCTCAACCAGCATACCATGAACTGGAAGGAAAGCCTTGGATGGCAATTGCAGGGGACGCGAAGGCGGGTATCTGAGGAGAGGTAAGATGTTGATCGAATTTGTCGGCTTGCCTGGGGCTGGCAAAACGACCATGTCGCGAAGTGTTACCGAGCTTCTCCTGGATCGGCAACTTACAGGGGATGAGACAACCTACGATCTCAGTCGTAAGTACCGTAGGCTCCCAGGCCTGCTGGTTAAGTCCACGTACCTGACACGCTATGCCGTTGCTCACCCACGCCTGGCATTTTCCGACTCGGTCAGGATTGCAGCCACACAGCAAGCAACTTTGCTCGACTTGGGTAAGTCGATCTTCAACTGGATGTTCATAGCGTCCCTCACCTCGCGGAAGCGATCACCGGCGAGACTCATGATTCTCGATCAAGGTGTGGCACAAGCAATGTGGTCTATCGGCTTTGCCGCCCAGCGAGAGACTTGGCTGGACGAGCTATGCGCCAGGGCGCAGACGTCGGCGCATAAGCCGGACCTGCTAATCCATGTGCGGGCAGACTTTCAGAAAATCGGCGACCGATTGGCGACACGCGCCCAGCAGCTCAGTCGAATGGATTCTCTTGGTCGGGATCACAATGTGCTGCAGCGCGCAGAGGCCCAGGGCGATGCGATCATCGGTAGGTTCAAGTCATTTGGTGTCCCGGTTATCGACGTCAAGAACGATGATCGTGAGCCGCTGGCGTCCGGAGCGCGGCGCGTAGCAGACGCGATTGTGACCAAGCTGGGCGAGCAACGATTCGACCCGGCGCCTCGATTTGACACTATGCGCAGATCGGATGACACGAGGTGTCACGGGCCAATCATCTCCTGATGGATAACGTCCGATCATATGCTGGCAACAGTTACCTTTCACGAATGGATTGCAAGGAGACATAATGGCAACCCAATCGGTTAAGCGGCATGGAGAGGGCAGGACGTGAGCGTCGTGCACCGTGGGTTGGCCGAAAGAAGTATTGTAGGAGTGCTCTGGACCGCTTCATCTACGGGCGCCCAAGCTATCTTTCAAGTCGTTGCCCTTGTCGTCTTGGCCCGGCTGCTGTCCCCCAACGAATTTGGTCTGTTTGCCGCAATACTGGTCGTAACCGGGTTCTCCTCGATCTTCTCAGGGCTGGGCGTTGGGCCCGCAATCGTGCAGCGGCCGGAGCTCGAGGAGCGCCATCTACGGGTCGGATTTACTTTGTCTCTCCTCCTCGGCAACGCCGTCGCGGGATTGGTTTGGGCGGGAGCCCCCAACATTGCAAGCTTCTTTAATCTTGCCGATTTGACCCAGATGTTGCGCGCTGCGTGCCTTGTGTTTGTCTGTCAAGGCTTCGCCATGGTGGCACAGGCTCTAGCACAACGTGAGCTGCGTTTCCGCTGGCTCGCGGGCGTCGACGCAGGCGCCTATGCGGTGGGCTTTGTCATCGTGGGTCCAGTGCTTGCCTGGTTCGGGTATGGGGTTTGGGCGCTGGTGGGCGCGCTGCTGACCCAGCATGTCCTGCGCATGGTCATGCTGTTGGCCGGCCAGCCGCATCCCAAGCGGCTACTGCTAGAGCGACGCGCGATTGCGGAATTGCTCTACTTCGGAGGCGGTTTCACGTTAGCTCGGATTGGCAATTACCTGGCCAGCCAGCTCGATAAATTGATCGTAGGTCGGTGGCTCGGGGCAGAGGCCCTCGGCCTCTACGCCCTTACCTACGGATTGGTCTCCGCTCCGGCGACCCTCGTCGGGAAGGTTCTCGATCGGGTGCTGTTCCCGGCCATGGCGCGGGTGCAATTCGAGCCCGCGCGACTGGTCCGCGGTTACCGCAGCAGTATTGCGGTCTGTGCGCTGCTCGTCCTGCCAGCCAGCGTAACAGTGGCAATTTTGGCACCTGAGATCGTGCTGGTTCTGCTTGGACCAGCGTGGTCCGGGGGTGTGGTCCCGCTACAGATCCTTGCGCTCGGAATGTTATTCCGCGCTAGCTACAAACTTAGTGACTCGGTCGCGCGGGCAATGGGTGCGGTTTATGCTCGCGCCTGGCGGCAAGCAGTGTTTGCATGCGCGGTCGCCGCCGGGGCCTTGATTGGGCAATTCTGGGGGGTGCAAGGGGTGGCGTTCGGTGTGGTCGCAGCCATCGCTATCAACTACGCACTGATGGCACAACTCAGCCTGCGTCTGACGGGCATGCGTTTGTCGGAATTCGCTGTAGCGCACATGCCGGGGTTGGCACTCGCGGTCGTGGTGGGGGTTGTCGTCTGGCTGCTCTCAGGGTGGCTCCTCGAGTTGCAAGTGCCGCCGCTTATTGTGCTCCTCAGCGTGACGTTGTTCGCGTGTGTGGAGGTATTACTCGTGTGCTGGTGTCTGCCGGCGATCTTTGTCGGGAACGATGGGCGGTCGCTACTCCGCATGCTTGCAGCCTTGGCGTCGGCACAGCTCCAGCGCCGCGCGCTAGGATAACGAAGGTGACAATGCCGAAGTTGACGCAACAAACCCGCAGCACGTACCAAGCGCCACAGGTCCGGCCGAAAGGCCTCCGTGTCGTCCGCGACCTGCTTGACAGGCTGCACGAGGCAGATCTCGCCTATTGCCACTGGAAGAGCAACGAGCATGTCGGTCCTGCTGTCGAGGGATTGACCGACCTCGATATTCTCGTCGATCGCAAACAGAGCGCCGATCTTGAACGAATTTTTGCGGCAGCAGGCTTCAAGAGGTTTCTAGCCCCACCGCTCAGGCGCTATCCCGCAATCGAGGACTATCTAGGATTCGACACGGATAGCGGCCGCATCGTCCACTTGCATCTTCATT
The DNA here is from genome assembly GCA_964402825.1 of uncultured Hyphomicrobiaceae bacterium. Taxonomy (GTDB): domain Bacteria; phylum Pseudomonadota; class Alphaproteobacteria; order Rhizobiales; family Methyloligellaceae; genus UBA2767. The sequence continues at coordinate 1,604 of CAYOEI010000501.1, read as the reverse complement.
ACGAACTGACACTCGGCGAGCCTCACCTCAAAGGCTATAGGCTGCCTTGGGAGAGCACTGTGTTGGGGACGCGGCTTTATGACCCGGAGCACGGATTATTCGTCGCCAATCCCGCAGAGGAACTTGTTCTGCTTATCGTGCGTAAGGCACTCAAAATGCGCTGGCGCGATTGGGTTCGCAGCGCCGCTTCGGGAGGCAGCGCACGTCTCGGCGGCGATTTTAATCGCGAGTTCCAGTTCCTGCGTGCAGCGACCGACGAGGCCTCTATTGCTGATTGCACCGCCCGGCTGCTTGGGGGAGACCTCGTCGAACCGCTCAGCCGCGTACTGGCGGAGCCTGCTTCGTTACGGACCTTCTACAGTTTCACAACCGCTGTGCGCCGCGTCCTTCGTCCGCACAGGACTTTTGCGCCGCTGAGCGCACTACTTCGCCGATGGGTGCGCGAAGCGCAGTGGCTGTTCGATGCCGTCAACCGGCGATATTTTCATGTCCCCGTCCCCCTGCGGCGGATTTCCTGCCGCGGCGGACGAACCATCGTCCTGCTCGGATCCGATGGCGCCGGCAAGTCGTCGCTCTCCAATTCCCTTGTCCGATGGCTCGGCAACAAAGTCGATGTCCTACCGATTTATTTCGGAAGCGGCAACGGCAGGGCGGCGTTCTATCGGCAGCCCCTGCTTCTCGCGCACCACTTCCACACACGCCTTATCGATGCGCGCAGCGGGCGGTTCAGCTCGGATGGGCTTCTCGAAAGCAGCGACATCAATGCTGCGAAGAACCGCTTTGCTGGCCACGGGTATGCTGCTGCGCGTGTTTTATATGCGCTGATCGTCGCTCACGAGAGGCGCGGCAAGATTCGCAAAATGGTAAGAGCGCGCAATCGCGGGATAATTGTCATTTGTGATCGCTTCCCGCAGTCGCAGGTCGAGGGCTTCAATGACGGCCCGCGGCTCGCAGCGTGGCGGACTCATCGCTGGTCGGTATTTCGCTGGCTCGCCGCCTGGGAGTCTGTGCCCTATCGGTTGGCTGCCGAAACACGACCGGATCTCGTTATTCGCCTCATGGTCGCGCCTCAGTTCGCAAAGCATAGGCGCCCCGAGATGACGATCGAGGCACTGACACGGCGCGTGGCTGCCGTACAAAGCCTAACCTTCAACGCAGATACCATCGTCGTCGATATCAATGCCAACCAGCAAATAGATGTCGTCGCCCAAAAGGCGAAAGAGCTTGTCTGGGATTATCTCTAGAGCGTGTTCACGCTTGATTGAATCGGAATGGGTTCCTAGGAGCGCGCGAATATGATTCACCATGCGGGCTGGAGTGGAAGCCATCATGCATGGTCCGACCTTATTCGCTCGATCTACGTGAACGTGTTATCGCGGCCGTCGCGGACGGCCAGTCCTGCCGGGCAGCCGCTGATACCTTCGGGGTAAGCGTCGCCTCGGTGGTGAAGTGGTCGCAGCAGTTCCAGTCCAAAGGGAGCGCCGCGGCGAAGCCGATGGGCGGCCGGCGAGCCTGGGTGCTCGAGGGCGAGCGCGGCGTGCTGCTCGCCCACATCCGTGAGGAGCCCGCGAGCACAGTGCGCGCGCTGGCCGGCGAGCGGGTCG
>CAYOEI010000500.1:0-2738 GCA_964402825.1 uncultured Hyphomicrobiaceae bacterium | reverse complement strand
CGATGCCATGGGGGTCCCCCGCGTTCAATTCAGTCCTTGCAAAATCGCCAGGCATATTAGGGGCTGGCCGGGCATGTCACAAGGAGATGCGTGCCCTCACCCCGCCAGCTCAGCAATAACCGAGTTCAGCACCAGCCGCCCCTCGGCCGTGGCCGCAAGGCGAGTGCCTTCCACGCGCACAAGTCCATCGCTCTGGAGCATCGCGACCGTCCGCTCATCCATCTCACCGCCAAGCGCGGCGTAGCGCTCAAGGTCCATGCCCTGCGTGAGCCGCATCGCCATCAGCAGATATTCCTCCGCCACATCGCTCGAAGACAGGCGCTCGCACACATCAATTCCGTTGCCGCGATCCTCTACCCGCCCGGCCCAGTCCTCGGGCGCATAAACGCACGAAAGCGCATGGCGAACGCCATCAATATCGAGACGCCCGTGGGCTCCTGGGCCGATGCCGGCATATTCGCCGCCCTGCCAGTAAACAATATTGTGCCGGCATTCCTGGCCCGCGCGCGCATGATTGGAAATCTCGTAAGCCGGCAGCTCAGCCCCCGCGCATAGCTCCTGCGTCATCTCATAAAGATCGCGCGCCAGGGCGTCGTCGGGGCAGATGAGCTTGCCCGCCTTATGCAGCGCCGCGAAGGGCGTGTCTTCCTCGATGGTGAGCTGATAGAGCGACATATGTCCGGCCTGAAATTCCAGCGCGCGCAAAAGCTCATCTTGCCAGTTCGCAAGCGTCTGGCGCGGGCGCGCATAAATCAGATCGAACGAAATCCGCTCAAAATTATCTTTGGCGATGTGAAGCGCCTTCAGCGCCTCGTCGGCTGTGTGAAGGCGGCCAAGCGCCTTGAGGTCAGCATCATTCAGCGACTGAATACCGAGCGATACGCGGTTTATGCCTGCTGCTCTGAAACCCTTGAAGCGGTTCGCTTCTACACTGGTGGGGTTGGCTTCCAGAGTGATTTCGGCGTCAGCGGGAACGCTCCAGTTTCTGGCGATCCGCTCCAGAATGGCAGCCGTTGTTTCGGGCGCCATGAGCGAAGGCGTGCCGCCGCCAAAAAAGATGCTAACCACCTCGCGCGGCCCGGTGAGCTCCTTCATATGGTCCAGCTCGGCCATGTAGGCGTTGCGGAATCTCTCCTCGTCTATGCCGCCGTGGCGGACATGGGAATTGAAATCGCAATAGGGGCATTTGGCCTGACAGAACGGCCAGTGGACATAGACCGCGAAACCCGGGTCGTGGCTATGGCGCAACTCCCTCTCCCTTTGCGGCGCATCATCCTGCCCCCTCCCCCCTTGCGGGGAAGGGGATAAAATGACCGTAAGCTGACTATTCAAGGCAGGCTTCGCGGAAGAGATCAAATGCTCTTGCTCTGTGAGATTGGCCATGTTTTTCGTCTGGCTCCATTTCACCAAAAGTCTGCGCGCCGCCTTGCGGCATAAAAATGGGATCATACCCAAAACCTTGGCTCCCGCGGGGCGGCCAGACCAGAGTCCCAAAAACCTTACCCTCAAATGTGGCACAGGCGCCATCGGGCGCGGCAAGTGTCAGGGCACAGGTAAAATTGGCGCCGCGCAACTCAGGGGTGATCGCGTTCACGCGCTTCAGCTCCTTTTCCACCTGCTCCATGGCATAGGCGAAATCCTTTGTCTCCCCTGCCCATCTGGCGGAATAAATGCCCGGCGCGCCATCCAGCGCGGCAATCTCAAGCCCACTGTCATCCGCAAGCGCAAATAGCCCGCTTGCCCGCGCCGCCGCCAGCGCCTTCAATTCCGCATTGGCGATGAAGGTTTTGCCCGTCTCCTCCGGCTCCGGCAAATCCAGCTCACCCGCCGGCACAGTGTCAATGCCATAGGGCGCAAGCAGAGCGTTTATCTCACGCACCTTGCCCGGATTGTGACTGGCAACCACCAGCATATCTCCTCTGACTAGTCGAATATTGTGTGGTGTATCAATCATATCTTTGAACTTGCCAAACAACAAAAGCTTAATAGGGAGCATTTCAGGTATCAGATACAGGGAACGGTACAGGCGCATGCATAACAAGGAAAGAGGCCAGCGCAATGCTGACCCCTGATTTCCTTGCCGCTGCTAATACCGCTGTGAAGTGCCACTCTTGCCTTTGTGTACGGTCACGCCGGATATGCTGTCACCGATCTCCGTAAAGACGCCAAGTCGATGGCTCACCAGCCCAGCAACAAAGATCGCTATCAATATCCAGAAAACTGGCCATGAGAAGTTGCTGAGCATTCCTGAGGACTGAGACGGCGGCCCTGCTCGGTATGTGTTGGAACTTTCGCGTTGTCGGACTGGAACCGGAGGCACGCGGCCAGTCCCATAAAGCGGCCTACCGCATTTCACGCATCTTGGCTTGGTGGACGTTTTCCGAGAAACATTAATCTCGCCACAACGCGGGCAAATGATTTCTTTCTTGAACATGGAGGCACATGGAGGTTGCCTGAACCGATGGCCATAACCTTACTCGAAAATGAGAGGCACTTACAAAAAAGGGCCAGCGCAATGCTGACCCCCATAAGATGCAATTTTCGTCTCAGCTATTTCTGCGGCTTCCACTCCCGCGCCAGTCGCTGCGCTTCGGCTCTCTGGGCGGGGTCATTGCTTGTCGCGGTGGCGGTAGGACTGAAACGCCGCCACAAGGCAGCCCAACCCAAAGGCCATAGACAGCGAAAGCCCAAACGCCTCAAGGCTGTCTAAACCACCTGCATACTGCGAATAGCCAAAG
>CAYOEI010000499.1:0-2924 GCA_964402825.1 uncultured Hyphomicrobiaceae bacterium | reverse complement strand
ATCTTGCCGCTATTCGCATTCGACCAGCGGGCGGCAAAACCCTGTTTCAGGAATTCGACATGGCCATCCTCACCAAAAATTGACTTCCCGATGATCTTGGCAAGGTCGATGTCGAAGCCGACCAGTTCGCCTTTTTCGTCGATGAAGCCGAATGGCGCCGCCTCGCTGCTGACCCCGACGATTACCTTGCCACGCTTCAGCACCTTGTCGAGCGTCGACTCCTGGGCTTTAGCCGTTGTTGCTGCAGCCACTCCGATCAGCAGCATGAGTGCCGAGAAAAATCTCAGGACTTTCATCATTCCTCCCCTCCTTCTTTTTTTGGCGCTGACAACGCGGCGCCGGAGCAGGGTAATCCCGCTCCTACAAGACAATTCTTCACACCGGTTGGCAAAACTTTGTTATTCGCCGTGCGGCGATTCTGAAGAACCGTAAATAATCTCTTCAGCCCGTTTGCTCATTGCATCCGCGACGCCCCGATCAATCACGAGCTGTCCGTAAAATTTTGTCATCCGCGATCCTATGGTGTCTAATTCTATATAGTGCCGTTCCTATAACCTCCGTTTATGGAGCGGACATGAACAAGCCCCGGATCGCGGCCGTTTCCGCCTTCATGCGCTCCGGCGGACTTTTTCGTTCGCGGCAAGTGAACCGGATGAACTGTAATCGATCTCGTTTGTGCTCTTGCTCATCGCCCTTGTAATGGCCCGGTCGAGCCGTCCGACGATCTCATCAATCTCGCTTTGACTGATGATAAGCGGCGGGCAGATACGCATGTAATTTTTGACGGCGATCATGACGAGACCCTCAGCCAGGGCCTCGCGCCGAATGAGTTCCGCCAGCGCCGGTGCCGGCTCGCGGGTTTCTGGATCGCTAACTATGTCCAGCATACGGTAAAGACCTGCACCGCGAACATCGCCAATGCAGTCGTGCTGATCCTTGAGCGCTGCAAGCTTGGTCTCGAGAATATCCCCATTTTTGGCGGCACGGCCAGTAATGTCGTCACGCAGGACAATCTGTAGTTGCTTTAACGCGACCGCAGATACCAGTGGATCATGCGGGTAAGTGCCAGACCAGGGAAGGCCCTTCTTGCCGGCGCATTCATCGGCAATTTCGCGTGTGGTCGCCGTGCCGCAAATCGCAAAACCGGCGGACATGCCCTTGCCGAAGGTAACAATATCGGGCGTAACATCATACCTCTCAAAGCCCCACAGGTTGCCGGTCCGGCTCGGCGCAAGCTGGCATTCGTCAAATATCAATAGCGCGTTCCACTTGTCGGCAATTTCCCGAATTCCGCGCATCCAGCGTTGCGAAGGGACAATCATCCCTCCCGGCACCAGGATCGGCTCAAGCATCAATGCGGCGACTTCTTGGCTGGTGGTGAATTCGATCAGTTCTTCGGTAAGTTGAAGTGAAATCCGGTCCCATTCATCGCGGTCGCGCACCGGCGCGCGGTAATAGAACGGTGGTATGATGCAGTTTGAGCGCGCCGGTATGCTCAGCGGCCCAAGACCACGTTTGCGTGCCCCGCCTACCGAGGTGACGGCTTCTGCTGCCAGCGACCCGCCGTGAAGCCCGCGAACCGCGGAGCAGATATCAAATCCGCCAGTGGCGCCTAGCGCCATTCGCATTGCAATTTCATTTGCCTCGGAGCCGGTGACGGCGAAATTCACAACATTGAGGTCGCCAGGAAGCGTCGACGCTATCAGTTCGGCAAGCTCGATCGCCCAAGGGTTGGTATACCATGATGACTGGTGCACGAAGCGCCCGGCCATATCCTTGATAGTGTCAACAAGTTCGGGATGAGCATGGCCAAGCGCGAGGCACATCATGCCGGAACTCAGATCAAAATACTCATTGCCATCAACATCGAAGAGCTTCACCCCTTCGCCGCGCTCGAAAATAACCCTTGGTTCATAGCGCCAGCCCAATACGTATTCAGCGTCACGCGCCATCAAATCCTTATGCCGACTTGAGAAGGAGAATGCCTGTTCAAGATCATCATTCATGTTTGTTGTTCCCCAGCCGCGCCGCGCGGAAACTATGTGAGCCGAAATAGTCACGCTTGATAATTGTTCTGTATTATCGGATAAAAAGTTGCAATAAATCGAACAACCTGTCAAATGTATTTTTGATTCAGATTGACCTTTCGGACGCGTCAGGAAGACATAAATCGCTATTTTACAAGGATTTTGAGGGCAAAATCCCCGAACATGAATCGCTGTTCAAAGGTTTTAAAGGGAGGTCGGGGACGAAATCCCCGAAAAGGGCTAATCGAACGTACGCGCGAGTTCGTCCGCAGCAGAGGCCATAACCGGCTTCAGTTTCGGCAGGTCGGAAAACGACATCCGCACCCCTGGTATGGATACTGCGAGGCCAGCCAACATACGGCCCTCCTTATCCAGTACCGGGACCGCAGCGCCAACCACACCAAGTACGAATTCATCATCAGAACAAGCGAAGCCGCTCCTGGCGACCTCGGCGACAACTTCACGCAGCTGATCAGTATCCGTAATGGTTCTCGGTGTGTATTCGACGAGTGGTTCGCTTCCGAGGTAGCGATCGAACTCAGCCCTGGTCATGCGAGACAAATAGAGCTTTCCCGTCGACGTGCAGTAAAGCGGCGTTCGCTTACCCGTCTGGAAATTGTAAGCCAGAGGCGATGGCGCTGTCATGTCGTCGAGATAGATGACTTGATGGGCGACGCGAATCCCGAGGCTGCAACTTTCACCCAAGCGTGCCGACAGTCGCTCAAGGATAGCGTGACGCGGGGCATGACGCATCGCCGCACCCAGAAGATCGGACGAAAGTTTGGTGAGACGTGGCGCGATCGTCAGTTGCCGCCCGCCGGGCTCACGCTGCAAATAACCAAGTTGCTCCAATTGCGCGATGATACGATGCAGTGTCGTCTTCGGCACCTTGAGCGC
>CAYOEI010000498.1:0-3050 GCA_964402825.1 uncultured Hyphomicrobiaceae bacterium | reverse complement strand
ATCGATCAACTGGCCGCTGACACCTCGTTCCTCGGCGTCAATCTCCTCACCGGAGACAAGCCCGTGCTCAGTTTCAACGCGGACGGATCTTCGTCCCTGACCCTGACCGGAGTGAATTCAAGCGCTTCGGGCCTGGGCATTTCAGGTGCGGAAAACGGCTTTCAGAGCGAGGCCGATCTCTCGGCCGCAAGTGCTGACCTGAAAGGCGCGCTCAGTTCCCTGCGGGGCTTCTCCTCGCGGCTTTCCACCGACCTTTCAGTGGCTGATGTGCGCTCCGACTTTACCGCGAATCTGAGAAATGTGCTGAAATCGGGAGCGGCAAACCTCACACTCGCGGATCCGAACGAGGAAGGTGCAAACCTGCTCGCCTTGCAGACGCGCACAAGCCTCGCCTCCGCCAGTCTTTCACTCACCCAGAGAGCGGAAAGCACCATCCTGAGGCTTTTCAGCTAGGGTCCGGATCCTAAAATACCAGCCGCACCGCCAGCCCGAGCCCGGCACATATCGCCAGCACGGCAATGACACCCATATGCCGCCACAGCAGTAGCAGCGCGGCGAGCAGTGAAAGTGCGCCCGCCAGCCAGTCAAAGCTGGCGAAGTCCGGTGTCCAGAGGCGCAAAAGCCCGTGATCGACCGCGGTCACATGCGCGAACAGCACATGCAGCGCGAACCACAGCGCGAGATTGAGGATGACGCCTACGACAGCCGCCGTGACACCACTGAGCGCCCCGGAAAGCCGCGCGTTCGAGCCGATGCGCTCGATGTAGGGCGCGCCGGTAAATATCCACAGGAAGCAGGGCGCGAAGGTCACCCACAGGGTGACAGCGGCGCCCGCCAGTCCCAACGCCCAGGCCGGAGTGCCGCCTGAGCGGAAGGCGGCCAGCGTGCCGACAAACTCGGTCACGAGGATCAGCGGCCCGGGCGTGGTTTCCGCCAGCCCCAGCCCGTCAAGCATTTCGCCAGCGTCAAGCCAGCCATGGGTCTCAACCGCCTGCTGTGCCATGTAGGCAAGCACTGCGTAGGCGCCGCCGAAGGTGACGACCGCCAGCTTGGAAAAGAACAGGCCGGTCTGCGCCAGCACATGAGACGGGCCAAGGCTGAGGGTGATCAGGCCAAGCGGCACGAGCCAGATACCGAGCCAGAGCACGATCGTTCCCGCCGTGCGTGCTAGCGGCACCGGCGCGTGGGAAGCAGTTTGCGCGGGCTTTCCATGGTTCGAGAGGGCAGCGCCAATGAGCGCCGCGGCGAGAATGATGAGCGGGAAGGGAGCGTCGAAGAAAAAGATGGCGATAAAAGAAGCACCCGCAATGAACCAGTCCGCACTGCGTTTAAGCGCCCTTTTTGATATGCGCAGCAGCGCCTCGACGACGATCACCAGCACGGCCGCTTTCACGCCGAGAAAGATTGCCTCGAGTGCGGGAACATTCCCCAGGACCGCATAGGTAAAGGCCAGCGCCAGCACCACGACAGCGCCTGGCAGAACGAACAGCAGGCCCGCCGCGAGGCCGCCCTTGACCCCGTGCAGCCGCCACCCTGAATAGGTTGCCAGCTGCATGGCTTCAGGGCCGGGAAGGAGCATGCAGAAGTTGAGCGCATTGAGGAATTGCTGCTCGGTGAGCCATTTGTGATCGTCAACAATTTCCTTGTGCATCAGCGCGATTTGCCCGGCCGGTCCGCCGAAGGAGAGCAAACCGATACGCGCCCAGACACGAAGCGCTTCGGCAAATGTGGGGTGGGCGCTCATTTACTGCCCACCGGTATTTTCTTTGGCAGGCGCCACATCAAAACCGGCCTCGCGCCAGGCTTCAAAACCGCCTTCCAGAACGGTTACATCAAACCCCGCATCGCGCAGGGTACGCGCAGCGTCCTGGCTCACTTCATGGCCGTGGACGCAATGCACGATGAGAGGGTTGCCGGTGTCGATATCGCCAATCCAGTGCGCGATCTCAAACGGGTCGCGCCAGCGGGCACCCGGTATTATCTCACCTGATTCCTCGAATGCCTCAGCTTTGCGCACATCGAGGATGAGCAGCGGTGTACCGCTCTCCAGACGTGTTTTCATATCTGCTGGTGTAATAAAAAAATTGCCCATAGCTCTGCTCCGTACAAAAACTCCGGAGCGGCATTTGGGCGAAATCGCCTGATGGGGCAGCCGCAGTTGGCCCCAAATTGTCAGATATATATGCGAGGCGCGAGAGGAGGACAAGTGTGGCGAGGGAAGGGACGATGCGCCGCAAGTAGCCGGCTTGCGCAGGGAGAGTTTCTCGATCAATGTGCATGAGGAAATGAGCAATATGAAACGCACGGGAAACATGATGGGCTTTCGCAACGCGATTATCGCCGCAGCAGCGTTCTGCATTGCCGGCGTCCCGTATGGCGCACATGCCGGCGCTGCGCCGGAGGACGCCATCTCCCAGCTCCAGCAGCGCGGTTACTCGGACGTCGAGATTGAGCCGGGCGAGAAGCCCGGCTACCTGGCCTGGGGCTGCAAGAGCGGTACCCGCTTTGCGATCCATATGGATGCGAACAGCAACATTGTCGACGTGGACCCGGTAGGCGCATGCGGTGCGGGCCCAAGCGCCGCAGCGGGTGGCGGGGATGTTCACGTCAAGGTGCCGTTCGCCGATGTGCGTGTCGGCAAGGACGGTGTGCGCATCCGCGCGCCCTTCGTCAATCTCGATATTCGCTAGACTTCCATTACCGGGCACAAGGCAAAGGAGGCGTCAATGGATGCTGAAGCGCTGAAAAACCTGCAGGCGCCGATCAAGGACAAATACCGGGAAGATCCAGACACGGCGGTTATCACCCTGAAGGAGCAAGGCAGGCTTGGTGATGGCGTGACCTGTTCAGTCGAGACGGGGCAGGCGCTGGTCGAGGCCGGTCTTCACCCGGCAACCGGCGGGAGCGGCGTTCACGCATGTTCCGGTGACATGTTGCTGGAAGCCCTTGTCGCGTGCGCAGGCGTCACCATGAGCGCCGTTGCCACGGCGCTCGAGTTGAAATTGAGCGATGCCAAGGTCAAAGCCGAAGGCGATCTCGACTTCAAGGGA
>CAYOEI010000497.1:0-2514 GCA_964402825.1 uncultured Hyphomicrobiaceae bacterium | reverse complement strand
AATGGCCCCTGCCAGCGCGTGAGTTTCTGCGCCGTGAGTTGTTGAAAGCAGGAAGACGCGTTCCTTGTCATGGGTTAGCCCGCCCAATTCCATGATTTCTTTTTTGCCGACCAGCGCTGAAACCGACATTCCGTTGGCCAATGCCTTTCCGAATGTCGAGAGATCCGGAACGATACCGTAATATTTCTGCGCTCCGCCGTTGTGCCAGCGGAAGCCGGTGATCATCTCGTCGAGAATGAAAACGGCGCCCTGCTCATGACAAAGGTCCTGTGCCTTGTGCAGGAATCCATCTTCTGGATCGGCGTATTTGGCCGGCTCAAGGATGACGGCAGCGATTTCACCCGGATGCCGATTAAACAGAGCGCGCAAGCTGTCGATGTCGTTGTAGCGAAATTTGCAGGACAGCTGTTTTACAGATTCGGGGATGCCCGCATCGATGGCCGTAGTGCCAATAAACCAGTCGTGCATAGCGAAAAACGGATGGTCTCCGCACAGCGCAATCATGTCTCTTCGCGTTAACGCCCGGGCAAGTTTCAACGCGGCCGTCGTGACCGACGAGCCATCTTTTGCAAACTTGCACATGTCCGCGCCATCGATCATACCGAGCAACGTTTCCGCACAGGTCAGCTCAAGCGGTGATGGCCGGCCGAAATTGCAACCGTTCAACAGTTCATCCTGAACAGCCTTCACAACGGGCGGGAAAGCGTGGCCCAGGGTAACAGCGCGGCAGCCCATCCCGTATTCAATATATTCATTGCCGTCAACGTCCCAAACGTGTGAGCCCAATCCACGTTCAATGAAGCCCGGAGCTAGAACTGGAAACTGGTCATCACCCTTTGCAAGGGTATGACAGCCACCCGGAATGACCTGGTGAACAAGCTGCTGCAGCTGCCGTGATTTACTGAACTCCGTTCGTACGGTTTTGGTGAACGAGGACTTCCGGGACGGTTGTCTTGTGGTTGTTTTCAACATCGGTCTGCTCCATAACGGGTTATGAACTCGATTATCGCTGCTGCATGAGTCCGGCTGCCGCTCGTCGCGTTCCGGATGAAGAGCGACATCAAACCGGCCTTCACTGCAGCGCTACCGGTTTCTGATCATGCTTGTTCCATCGTTTGAGCTTGACTATCCAAGCTCTAGTTCTGTCGATTCGCAATTTCCGTACCAGTCTCACCAGCACATATCTGCAGGAACACCTGCTCATAGTCGCGCACCTGATTCAGGCTGAATTCGCGCATGCATCCGCCTTCAGTCAGGTAGTGCTGATACCATTGTGCTGTTTGGCGCAGCACCTCGGTAACGCTCCAACAAGGCTTCCATCCTAGGTCCCAGAGCGCCTTGTCGATTGACAAGCGCAAAATTTTGGCTTCACGGGGATTGCTGCTGTCGCTGGCGTCGACCCAGGCTCCCCTACCCCACTCCTTCAGGAAAATCTCAACAACCTGCTGGACGGGGATTTCATTTCCCGGGATTGGGCCGAAGTTCCACCCGCTACAGAACAGCGGGTCATCGGAGCTGAGAAGCTTGGCTACCAAGGTGAGATAGCCGCTCAGTGCCTGCAGCACGTGCTGCCACGGACGAAACGCGGCGCGCCTTCTCAAGGCAACCGGCACTTTGGCTGCAAGTGCCTTTACGATGTCGACAATCAATGCGTCTTTTGTCCAGTCGCCGCCACCGATGCCATTACCGGCACGCCCGCTGGCCAGTTTCACACCATGGCGACTATACTCTTCAGGCGGAAAAAACGAGTGGCGATAGGTCCTGATTGCCAGTTCGGCGGCACCTTTGCTGCCACCATAGGGGTCGTGATCGCCCATAGGGTCGGATTCCCGGTATCCCCAAACCTGCTCGATGTTTTCATAGCACTTGTCGCTGGTGACACAAACCACGGCGCAAGGACGATCAAGTTTGCGAACGCTCTCCAGGACACCAATCGTGCCCATCACATTGACGTCAAAGGTCTCCCTGGGCGTCCTGTAGCCTTCGCGTACGACCGATTGGGCTGCAAGGTGAAGGACAAGATCAGGATTGGCCCGTTTCATGGCCGCCGACAGTGTCTGGTCATCTCGGATGTCAGCTTGATAGTGATCATGCAAAAGCTCTTTGACACCGGAAACGGTGAAGTTGTTCGGCTCGGTTGGCGGTTCCAGGGAATAGCCGGTGACCGTGGCACCGAGTTCACTGAGCCAAAGGCAAAGCCATGAGCCCTTGAACCCCGTGTGTCCGGTAACGAAGACGGATTTTCCCTTTAACGGCTCAAGGATGCTCATCGGTTCGGTTTTTTCCAGCTAAGTCTGCGGTCGCCCAATTGTGAATCAGGCTAAGCGATGAGGAATTCGGCATCGACGCCCAGGGTGCGAGCCTGGTTCTTCATTTCCGTTGCATACAGCTCGTTGGTGATGATGATTTTATGCGGCTGATATTCAGCAAGAAATTCCGGCGGAACAATCCGCTGTCCGGTGCCGGGCATGAACTTGCCCTGCTTGTCCGGGTTGATCTCCGCGACATACTTTA
>CAYOEI010000496.1:0-3163 GCA_964402825.1 uncultured Hyphomicrobiaceae bacterium | reverse complement strand
ACTGCAACCCCGAAGCCAACAAGGCGCTTTCAGGGCTCTATCGCTCCCGCGACATTTTCTGCACCCAGTGCGAAGCACAGGGGTTTCGCCGCATCACTTATTTTCTTGATCGCCCGGACGTGCTTGCACGCTACACAACCCGGCTGCAGGCAGACAAGGAGATGGCCCCTGTCCTGCTCGCCAACGGCAACCTGATAGAGACCGGACAAAATGGTCAATCCGGAACTCATTTTGCGGTCTGGGAAGACCCGCATCCCAAACCGGGATACCTGTTCGCCATGGTCGGTGGCGCTCTTGTCCGCGTAGCCGACACATTTACCACCCTGTCAGGCCGCAAGGTTGATCTGCACATTTATGTGGAACCGGGAGAAGAAAACCGCTGCGCCTGGGCTATGGAATCGCTCAAACGGTCCATGAAGTGGGACGAGGAGCGTTTTGGCCGCGAATATGATCTCGACATGTTCATGATTGTCGCGGTGAGTGACTTCAATATGGGCGCGATGGAGAACAAGGGCCTCAATGTCTTCAATGACAAGCTGATCCTGGCCCGGCCCGAAACCGCAACCGATGCCGATTATGCGGCGATCGAAGCCGTCATTGCACATGAATATTTTCATAACTGGACAGGCAACCGGGTCACCTGCCGGGACTGGTTCCAGCTTTGCCTAAAAGAAGGTCTGACGGTTTACCGGGACCAGGAATTTACGTCCGACTTGCGCTCGCGCGCGGTAGAGCGGATCAGCGATGTGCGTATGTTAAAGACGCACCAGTTCCCCGAGGATGGCGGGCCATTGGCTCATCCGGTGAGACCTCAGTCCTATATTGAAATCAATAATTTCTACACTGCAACTGTGTATGAAAAAGGCGCTGAACTCTGCCGCATGATTGAAACCATGGTGGGGCGGAAAAGCTTTCGCGCAGCCATGGATCTCTATTTTGAGCGTCATGACGGCGATGCGGCGACGGTGGAGGATTTCATAGCCTGCATCGCCGAAGCTACTCAAACCGACCTTGATCAATTCATGCGCTGGTACAGCCAGGCCGGCACCCCAGAAATCGTGGCATCGCTTTCTTACAACGCCAGGGACAAGGTGGCGGATTTGAGCATCAGCCAGGTTACACCAGCGACACCGGGGCAAACGAAAAAACAACCCCTGCACATACCAATCAAACTCGGCCTGCTCGGGCCCAATGGCGATGATCTGCCATTGCGTCTTGAAGATGAGAGCGACATCACCAACGGGCTCATCCACCTGCATGATGCTGAGCAGACCTTCCGCTTTACTGACGTGAGTTCCCCTCCGGTTCCCTCGCTGCTGCGTGGATTTTCCGCACCGGTGAAATTGACGATAAATCTGAGCGAACGCGACCTTGAATTCCTGATGGCCAATGACAGCGATCTGTTCAACCGCTGGCAGGCCGGACAAAGCTATGCGCTGCGCTTCCTCACCAGCGCCACGGCTGCATTCCGCAAGGGCGAAGAACCAGCAGCCGCCTCCGCCTATGCCGGCGCGTTGGCGGCAACACTGAGAGATGAGACGCTGGAGCCCGCCTACCGCGCGGAAGTCCTGAAACTGCCAAGTGAAACCGACGTCGCCCGCGAGATCGGCAGCAACGTAGATCCCGACTCTATCCATCGCGCCCGCGAATGGCTGAGAGCGGAGGTCTCACGCGAACTGCACAGTGAACTGGTGGGGCTTTATGAGATCAACGCCGCACCAGGGCCCTACTCACCCGAAGCGGAAGATGCCGGCAAGCGCGCATTACGCAATGCTGCCCTTTCATTGCTCGCCGCCACAGGCGATGAACGCGACGTGATGCGTGTCAGTGCGCATTATGACACGGCGAAAAACATGACGGACAAGATTGCCTCCATGGCTGTTCTGACCCATCTGGAAGGAAAGCCCCGCGAGAGCGCCTTCGATGATTTCTTTGAGCAGTGGAAGGACGACCATCTGGTGATCGACAAATGGTTTGCCCTGCAAGCCATGTCGTCACACGGGGCTGCGCCCGAACGCGTCGAAACACTGAGCAAGCATCCGCTGTTCTCACTCAAGGCGCCAAACAAGGTTCGTGCGCTTATCGGCGCCTTCGCCAACATGAATCCGACCGGATTTAACAGGGCTGATGGCGCCGGTTACAAGCTGGTCGCCGATGCGGTGCTTGAGATTGACACGTTCAATCCACAGATCTCAGCGCGATTATTGGGTGCATTCAAGAGCTGGAGGATGTTGGAACCGGCACGGCAGGAGAAGGCGGAAACGGCACTAAAACGCATCTCGTTACATGATAACCTATCAAGAGACCTCTTTGAAATAGTTACAAAAACTCTGGATTGATACTTCTCCCAATTGACTGTCTCAAACATGTCACTCCGGGGAGTAATCAACAGGTTCTCCACATATTTTCTCTAGACAAGTGATGAGCTTTTAGAATCAATAGAGGCAGTGATTCGAAGATGCGGCACATTTTCGTTATTGCTGAGGGAGAACCACTAGAGGGGGCCAGATAATGGCGCGGTCACATACCGCGCGTCTGGATGGATTCGCGTTTCAGACGCGCGCGCATACGACATGGTTCAGCGTAAATATACTTGAGCGATTTTTTTCAGAGCAGGCGCTTCGGCGGTTGATCCCATGTCTTCTGTTGCTGTTTTTTGCGACGCTTCTCATCGGGGCTATGGGGCATTTTATTTATGGCAAGCGCATTGCCATAAATACCGCACGCACGCATCTCTCCCTTATTGCAGATACCATTTCGGCCAATCTGCAAAGCCCGGAATCGTCTAAACACTCCGATTGGCAAAACCGGCTTGCGTCCGCTCTGCCGGCCGGGACAACGCTTAACGGCCGGTATGTTTTGCTTACTGACGCCAGCGGCAACATACGTGCAACTGCTCCAATAACTGCAAAACGCGATGATACCGCGCTTCTCCAAATTCTGGGGAAAAACCAGCCCGTAACCACTTTTGGCGCGCGGGCCGGTGTACTCCAGCTCGCTTTGGCGGACGGCAGTGATGCACTTGTTACGGTGCGTAATATTACTAATTCACAAGCCCAGATTACGCTCATTCAACCCAATGAACTGGCGCTTGCACTCTGGCGCCGCGATGCCGCAGTCGATACGACCTTATCGATAACGACAGGTTTGCTCCTGCTACTCC
>CAYOEI010000495.1:0-2585 GCA_964402825.1 uncultured Hyphomicrobiaceae bacterium | reverse complement strand
TCATCGTTGATCTGCCCATCGGCGTGATAGAGACCTGGCCTCAATAGCGCGAGCTTGTAGTGATCAGCGAGTTTGCCACCCGGCGGCGGAGAGTCTGCGCCCATCGGGCTGCGCCGGGAATGACAGCGCGCGCAAAGCTGGATTTCTTCATTCGCGGTCTTCAGTGGAAGAGAGACGGTCAATCCCTTCTCATCAACGCCAGCTGGCTTCTGACTCTGGAAGGCCTCGGCGTCTTTCGCCCACCGGATATGGGCGGACCCGGGACCATGGCAGGCTTCGCAGCCGATGGTGAGTTCGCTCCACTTGCTTTGATAGCTCGCTAACTTTGGCGAATAGTTTTTCTTGAAGTTTGTCTGATGGCATTCGGCGCAGCGCGCATTCCAGTTCTTGTAAGGACCTGACCAGTGAAGCCCATCGCGGGGCTGGAGTTTCTGGTCCGGATAGAGATGGAACCATCGCTTCTGTTCGGTGTCCCAGGTAATATCGAGGGCTTGTAGCCGGCCCTTTTCCATCTCCACCAGATATTGCTGAAGCGGCTCTACGCCGATTGTGTATTTGATCTCAAACTCAGCGGGTTTGCCGTCGGGGTCATCTGTCTCAATGAAAAACTTAGACCCGCGTTTGAAGAAGCGCGAGTGAACGCTCTGATGTTCGAACACGGTACCCTTGAAATCTCCCAGCACATTATCCGGGGTCGCTTTTCGCAGCGCCCAACTGTGATGCGATTTGCTCCAGGCCGCATGTTCCTGTTGGTGACAGCCTGCGCAAGCTGCGGATGAAACATGGGTCGGGCCGCTTCTTTCCGGAGCAGCAGTGCCTGTATCGCCTGGCGCTACGACAAAGCCAGCAGACAGGATTACCAGGAACGCCGCGATAATGATTGACAGGGCTGACGACACCTATGCTCCAATACAGCCTTGGTCTGGGCATCGTTTGGTCACGGTTGCAAGATTTCTAACAGCGGTGACCCGGTTGATCCCGATGGTGGTTTTGCATCAACCAACGCGGACAGTGTCGGCGCGATATCTACCGTTTCAACCCGTCGATTAATTTGCCGCGCGTTGATTCCTTTGCCCGCAAACATGATCGGCACCTACTCTAAGTCGCCTGCACGCGGGCAAGGGATCATCTTCTGATCACTACCGTCGACCCGGGATCGGAGTTTCTGGATGATCTCAGCGGTAGCTAAAGCTCGAAAAACAACTCAATGCTGAAAACTCCGGTCACCAACAGCGCCATGAACATCGAAATAACGCAAATGATAGGGCGCTTCATTTATTCCTCCCGGACAAAAAAACCCGCCTGTCACCGATAAAACTGATCGGCGGTGACGGGCAGGCTTTTCGTATTGATCGCGCCTACTTCTTCTTCATCGCCTTTATCATTGGGGCCATTCTAGCTGCCAGGGCCTTGGTTTCCGGACGCAGATTCTCTATGCCGCCATAGGGTACGTCGTGCCCCTGTTTACGGTCCGGGTATTTCTGCTTCATGCCCAGATGCCGTTTGATCATGGTTACAAACGGTACGCCGAAGCCGACAGCGTAGAAAATCGCGTCCTGCGGTCGGTCTTCACGCGGATTCTTGTAAAGATCGAAGACCGCCGCGCCGATCGGGTTAGATCCGGGTGGTGGAATGTGCATCTTGTATTGCTGTTTCACGACTGATTTGAGCGTCGGACCTTCATAGACAAAGACGTAGTCACGCCGGCCCTTGGTTTCGCCAAGCATCATCATCGGTGTCTGGTCGAGGCCGTCGATCAGGCGGTCTCGGGGTATGTATTTTTCCGCGCCGGCCATGCGGGCGAAGGTGGTGAACAGATCCGACACGTGGATGATGTCCTGCGCGCGGGAGCCGGCCTTGATGGCCGCCGGCCAGCGAATGAAGGCGTTGACACGTACACCGCCCTCAAGGTGCTCGGCTTTGCCGCCCCGGTAAATTCGGTCAGATTGTCCGCTCTTATCGACATATTGCATGAATGGGCCGTTATCGCCCATCACCACGACAACCGTATTGTCAGCGATGCCAAGAGCGTTGATCTTGTCCAGGATCTCGCCAATCCAGCCGTCGACTTTGACGATTGATTCGGCGACCGGACCGCCGTTCAGCGTCTTGGCCTGCTTGATGTCGCTGCGCGTGAACACAAGCGGGTGCTGCGGCCAATATTGCAGGAAGAACGGCTTGTCGCCCTTGGCCAGACGTTCAAGCTGCTTCAGGGCGCCGTTCTTATAGCGCTCCTCCATCCGGTTATAGTGGTCTTGGGTGTAGATTTCACCGGCCTTGAAATTGACTTCACGGAGCTTGCCACCCTTCTTGCCGATGACGCCATAGACCATCGCATTGGGATTGGTACGGAAGGTCTTGTCGAGTTCGAACGTATCGGCCCGAAGTTTCCGCGATTGACCGATAGATAGGCCTTCGATTTCAGCCGTCTCGTTCATAATTGCCGTTTGACCCTGCTGGTGGATAGGATGTTCGGCATAATCGAAACCCTGGTTCGTGGCGTAGGATTCCTCAATGTCGCCCAGATGCCATTTGCCCATATGGACGGTCGCGTAACCAGCCTGGCTCAGAACTTCGGCCAATGT
>CAYOEI010000494.1:0-4170 GCA_964402825.1 uncultured Hyphomicrobiaceae bacterium | reverse complement strand
CGCCAGGGGCTGAAGCCCAGGCGCGGGCAATGGCTCCGTCAAAGGCTCCGGCAATGGCGCCGGCGCGGGCAGGGGTTCCGGTGGCAATTCAGTATCTGTTATATGCGCAATCACATCGTCCAGGTTTTTAACCGGCGCCGGCTGGATTGTCTCATCGCTGGCTGGTACTTCCCGCAGCGCATCGCGCTGGTTCTGATTTGCGGTGCCGATCGGCTCGCGCACCAGACGCCGCTCTGAGTATTTACAGAGTTCGTCATAGGCTCGATCCTGACGGGTTAAAGACAGGCTTGCTTCACTCAGATAGAGTGATTTTTCCCGGGCTATCTTTGTGCGGGACAGGAGGACCGGTAAGGACATCTCGGCAATAGCGCGCCGCGCTCTCACATTGTCGATGGCATGATCGACCCTTATGGCCGTAGCAATGATTTGCGCGTCGGTCTCGAAGCTGACTTTATGCTCCGGCAGCTTGAGCGCCCGCGTGGTAAGCGCGAGAGGAATGTTCCGGAATAAACGGTATTCGACTTCGCCGGTTGCATTTTCCGGAATTTCACCGGCAGCCAGATTCTGGCCGTGGAATTTGGCCTGTGAAACAATGTCGTCAATATGATATTTTATTTCGGCAAATGTCTCGGCCAGTGCCCTCCTGCCAATTGGGTCAGACAATAGCCGGCACTGGTCGAGCATTTTTCGCGACTGGACAAGCAGTTCCTCAACAGCCTCGGACGCACTCAGGAATATCCGAACCATATGGATGGAATCTTCCATTTCCTTTATGCAGAAAGAAAGTTCCTGGGTGCGTTTTTCGCAACTCACCGCTTTCTTGAGTACAGAGTCGTCGAATATGTCCAGTGAACCTAAACCCAGCACAAGGCGATCCGCACCCGCGGCCGGGCAACCCTTCAAGCCGGTGCTCTTTAACTGGAGGTTATCAGCTTCGCGCGACATGCCCGGAATCTCGGAATCTTCGGAAAGATATGCTGTATTTGCCATATTCTCCTACCCTGTTATGGAATTGTTTTGCTTGTATATTCTTAAAAGCCGCCGTTTGGTCTAGTCGTCATCTCAGGTGGCGATTTGGGACTTTGCAGTCGTTGAACCGGCAGCGTCATTCTCTTGGGAATCTGTCCAGATAATCTCCGACAAAACCTTCGAGACAGCCTCATGACCGGCGCGCGAATTGCTTATTTCCTGGTTGCCTTCCTCAAGGATATCGATCATTCCGCGCGCGAATTTCATCCGCGACTGCAGCAGGTTGGCAATGGTGTCGAAACCAAGATAATGAGCAGCCAAAGAGTTTGCCGCCGTTTCGACCTTGGCGAGCCGGGCGACGATATCGGCATTGGTTACATCAGTATCGACCAATGGCTGTAACTCGAGGCCAATGCTACTCATGTCGATGCCTGTGATGGAAAATCCATGATGGCCCGAATCGTCCATGGGAACGACGATCTTCTCATTCATCGCCAGGTTCTTGTTGTCGTAATAGCCTTCTTTGACGATGGAATCGATCTGGATCAAAATTGTGTTGTAGGACCCTGCAAGAATCTGCCGCGCCTTGGGATCTGTAATTTCACTCATTTTAATGAGCAGTAATTTTGCGTTCTCCAGAGCCTCGACAACGGCCTTCGATACGGTTCTTGCACATTTGCAGGCCATTGAAGCGGCTTCTATCGTCACAATACGGCTTTGCATTTTGCGCGAGCGAATGAGAAGATTTCTGGCGAGCTGAAGAAGACGCAACTCCTTGCTGTCATTCCGATTACCGAAATGAAACATTGATGTTCCTGAAATCGGTCCGGTGTGAATATCGGGCCGCCCCTCCGCCATTCCAAGTTTTGATAGCGCCGTGGCGCCTGGCTGCGTTTCCATCCGTCATGCTCCTGCTGACAACTGTCTTAAACCTTCACAATGCACTTGATGGCGCCCGCGAAAGGAGAGCCCATTGAAACTAAAAAATTGCTGACATCCTACTAAATACAATTCTATAGTTAAATTAACTATGTAGATTAATTATAATTATTAATGATATCAAAGATGAAAAAAAACATATTTGAAATTGCTATATTAACGTAAACGATTAGTTTCTTTTTATATACAGCTACAATGAGTTGTACTGTTCGAAGCGTTTGGGACTTGCCGCGCCCTGTGCGTTGCGCCTGGATGTCTGATAAATTGATGCAAAATCGATGCGAGAAGCGAACATGACAGGATTTTTAAAAAAAATGTTTAGCGGGGATACCGCTGCTGCGGCCAAGGACACCTCGATCATAGATCCTTCGGTCATAGACACCTCGATCAAAGACCGCTCGATCAAGGGTCCCACGATCAGGGACATCCCGGCCAAGGAGGAAAAATCCGAACAGCCGGTGCCACGTTTGGCCTTTCCGGAGGAAATTCCGGAAGACATTCGTGAGGCCTATGAGCAGGCCTGCTTTTTATTGCAACGCTGCCCAAAGGCATCGGGTGCGCTTTCACGCTATTGCCTGCAACAGCTTGCCCGGGATTTTTGGGAACTACCGGCTTCTGAAAGAGGAACGCTATCGGCGGAATTCAGTTTGCTATCGGATCGAGTGCTGGCTGAAACACAGGAGTCGATCAATTACATCCGCAAGTTCGGCTCGATCGAATCCCATTTGACGAAAGACCGGGATCTGATGGTCGAAACGACTGTCGATGAAGCAAAAATGCTGATTGCCCTGGTGCAGCTCCTGGTTCAGGAATGGTATGTGGATCGTAAAAAAAGACAATCCCGCTGCAATACAATCAAAATGATGGTCGACAAGGCGAAGGGCAGGCAAGAGACAGAATCGATCAAACATTGCCTGACGTCGCCAAAGAAAACAAAGGACTCGGATCCGCAAATGGCTATACCACCAGGTGGCGGTAAACCGATTGAAGATTCATTGAAGGACGCCCTGGCAAAGATGCCGCCCGCGGGTGAATAAAACCGGTATAGCCGCGCAAGAAGGTTTGCGGGCCGCATTGGTTCATCGCATCGAATCGTGAATTTCCGCCTCTAGTCTTCGACTAACCCGTCGAACAGGGCGGTCGACACATAGCGCTCCGCAAAATCAGGCAGCACGGTCACGATTGTTTTGCCCGCCATCTCGCCGCGAGCCGCGACTCGCAAGGCGCACGCAAGCACCGCACCTGAGGATATGCCGCCAGGGATCCCTTCGAGGGTGGCCAGCTTGCGCGCTGTTTCCATTGCCTCATCATTGCTGACCAGCAGCACCTCATCGATGAGACTGGTATCGAGCACATCTGGAACAAAGCCCGCGCCAATGCCCTGGATCATATGCGGTGAATGTTCGCCTCCCGAAAGCACGGGGCTGTTCTCCGGCTCAACGGCGAAGATCTTTAAATCCGGGTTACGCTCCTTGAGTACGCCGCCAGCCCCGGTCAGGGTTCCGCCTGTGCCGACGCCCAGCACCAGGGCGTCGACCACGCCACCGGTATCGCGCCAGATTTCTTCAGCTGTTGTTCTGCGGTGGATTTCCGGATTTGCCAAATTGCCGAACTGCCAGGGCATAACCGCCTTGTCGGTCTCAGAGATAATTTCCTTGGCTTTGTCGATAGCGCCGCCAATGCCCTTTTCCTTGGGAGTCAGCACCAGCTCGGCGCCAAGAAACCTCATGATTTTACGCCGCTCAACGGAGAAACTGTCGGGCATGGTCAGGATGCACCGGTAGTCTTTTGCGGCACATGCGAAAGCCAGTCCGACGCCGGTATTTCCCGATGTCGGCTCCACGATAACGCTGCCCGGCCCAATCGTGCCATCGGCCTCCATCGCTTCCAGCATCGAGACCGCGATGCGGTCCTTCACGCTGGAGGCGGGATTGAAGAATTCCAGCTTTACCAGAATCTCCCCCTTACAGCCCATTTCCGACGCGAATTTGCTGATGCGTATGAGAGGCGTATTGCCGATGGTCTCCAGGATGCTGTCATAGACCCGGCCGCGCCCCGGCTTGTCGAATACCAGACCTTTAGCTTCTTTAGAACTCATGTTCATCACTCCTTCATTGCACTGGGGTTGGTGCCGGTGATCACCCAGGAAGAGCTGTCCATGACAATCCCGTCGGCTTCGATTTTCTGTTTGTTGATTGCTTCAGTCAGAGCGTCCTCAATCTGGCCGCGTTTTTCTTCTGCCTCCGCGCCGGCCTCGCGAAA
>CAYOEI010000493.1:0-3443 GCA_964402825.1 uncultured Hyphomicrobiaceae bacterium | reverse complement strand
TCGTTCTGTTCCACGATCTGCCCAGCATCCATGAAGAGCACCCGGTTGGCCACCCGGCGGGCAAAGCCCATTTCATGGGTGACGCACAGCATCGTCATGCCTTCCTCGGCAAGACCGACCATCACGTCGAGCACTTCCTTGATCATTTCCGGGTCTAGCGCGGAAGTCGGCTCGTCGAACAGCATGATCTTGGGGTTCATGCACAGCGAGCGGGCAATGGCTACGCGCTGCTGCTGTCCGCCCGAGAGTTGACCGGGAAACTTCAAAGCCTGTTCCGGAATCTTAACCCGTTCCAGATACTTCATTGCGTCCTCTTCGGCTTCCGACTTGGGCAATTTGCGCACCCAGATGGGGCCGAGCGTTAAGTTTTCCAGGATGGTCAGGTGGGGGAAGAGATTGAAATGCTGGAACACCATGCCGACTTCACGGCGAATTTCATCGATTTTTTTCAGATCACCGGTGAGTTCGATGCCGTCGACGACGATGTCGCCCTTCTGGTGTTCTTCCAGCCGGTTGATGCAGCGGATAAGAGTCGACTTCCCTGAGCCGGAAGGACCGCATATCACAATCCTCTCACGCTTGTGTATGGTAAGATTGATGTCCTTCAGCACATGGAAATTACCGTACCATTTGTGCATCGCCGTGATGTCTATCGCCACCTCTTCGCTGACGGTCATCTTGCCGCCATTGCTCCGTCCGTTTCCGGATTTGCCGGCGGCTGATTTTTTACCTTTAGGTGCTTTTGCCATTCTACTCCCCATCATTTGATCTGAGTATGGCGCGCGTTGCACCTAACACTCAAGCGTTGTTCAAAAATTTTAGCTAACGCACCGGCGGTGCGTACTGAATGCCACCCATATTCCAAAGCCTGTTGACGCCGCGGGCAATCTTCAAGGGAGACCCCTTCCCTACGTTTCTGTCAAAAACCTCGCCATAATTACCTATTGAGGCTATCAGCCGGACGGCCCAGCCATTGTCGAGTCCGAGTTTGCGACCGAGATCTCCATTGAGGCCGAGCAGGCGCTGGGTGACAGGATTTTCCGAGTTGCGCATTTCTTCAACATTGGCACTGTTGATGCCCAGCTCTTCTGCATCGATAAGAGCAAATACGGTCCATTTGACCAGGTTGAACCACTGGTCATCACCTTGACGAACAACGGGACCGAGGGGTTCTTTCGAGATTATCTCGGGCAGAACCATATGTGCGTCCGGGTTGGCAAGCTTCAGCCGGAAGGCGTAAAGCTGTGACGTATCCGACGTAAAGGCGTCGCATTCCTCGGATTCGTACGCCTGAACCGTTTCTTCTGTCTTGGCGAAAGTCAGGAGCTTGAATGCCATTTTCCTGGAGTTGAAATAATCATCCACGTTCATTTCCGTGGTGGTGCCGGACTGGGTGCAGATGGTCGAGCCGGATAATTCAAGAGCACTGGAAATTCCCAGTTTCTTGCGCACCATGAAGCCCTGCCCGTCATAATAGGTGACGCCGGCAAAGTTCAGGCCGAGTGATGTATCGCGCGTCATGGTCCAGGTGGTATTGCGTGAAAGTATATCCACTTCACCCGATTGCAGGGCGGTGAAGCGCTCCTTGGCGGTCAATGGCACGAATTTGACTTTGTTCATGTCGGCGAAAATAGCGGCAGCCAGGCCGCGGCAGATGTCGACGTCCATGCCGCGCCAATTACCTTTTTCGTCACTGCTGGAAAATCCGGGCAGGCCGTGATTGACGCCGCATTCGAGGAAACCTTTGGCTTTCACGTCGTCAAGCGTTGCGGCGGACGCAGGAACGGCGGCTACGATCAACGAATACCCGAAGAGCAGGGCCGCGCGGTACCACCTTGTTCCTGAACTCATTGTCACTGATAAAACCTGTAACCCATATCTAAAGCGCTCTGCCTACCATACCCTCTGGTTAAATGGGGCATTTTACATCACAGACATGGCGCGCATGGCAGACATATTTGCGACTTGCATAACCTTGCTGCTATCTCATGCATTTCCGTAGTGCGGGTCAAGGGCTTGACGCTCGCCTTGTTGTCTGTTCAAACGGTTTTTTTCAACGAGAGTTCAGCACATGTCCCAGTCGAACAAGCCCGGGAAATCTTCCGGGAAAAAGAATGTTGAAACGCGGCTTCTGCATATGGGAAGTGACCCGCGCCAGTATCACGGGTTTGTCAATACGCCTCTCTATCGCGGATCCACCATCCTCTATCCAACTCTGGAGTCGTTTTTATCGCGGACACCGCAATACACTTATGGACGCAGGGGCACGCCGACAATTTCGGCGCTTGAGACGGCGATAACGGAACTTGAAGGTGGTTATCACACGGCGCTTACTTCTTCGGGTCTGGCAGCTTGTGCGGTAAGTTTGTTGGCCTTGGCGAGTTCCGGCGGGCACGTGCTCATCACTGACTCTGTCTACCAGCCAGTACGAAGTTTCAGTACGCGCGTGCTGCAGCGTCTTGGAATCGAGATTACCTATTACGATCCGCATATCGGACCCGGGATATCGGAGCTTATTCAGGACAATACGCAGCTTATTTATACAGAATCGCCCGGCTCCCAGACCTTTGAAATCCAGGACCTGCCGGCAATATGCGATGCCGCGAAAGCACGTGGCGTGCCTGTGCTGAGCGACAACACCCGGGCCTCGCCGCTTTATCTCAATCCTCTGAAGCTGGGCGCCGACGTCGTGATACACGCCGGCACCAAATATTTTGGCGGCCATTCAGATGCGAACCTGGGTTCAATCACGACAATCGAGGACTATGCAAAGCAGATTCGGCAGACACATGGTGACATGGGACAATGCCCGGGACCCGAAGATGTAAATTTATGCCTGCGCGGCATTCGCACGCTGAGTGTTCGCCTTGAGCGGCATCAAAGCGCCGCGCTTGAGATGGCAAACTGGCTGGCTGAACGTCCCGAAGTTGCAAGCGTCATTCATCCCGCGCGCGAAGATCATCCCGATCACGAGATCTGGAAACGCGATTTTACCGGGTCATCGGGATTGTTTTCGATCATATTGCATGAAGCTTCCGACATTGCTCTTGGCGCCATGCTCGATAATCTTGAATTATTTGGCATGGGCGCGTCCTGGGGCGGATATGAAAGCCTGGTCATACCATTTGATCCTGCACCATATCGTTCTGCAACCAAATGGGAGACCGGTGGCCGCGCGTTGCGCTTCCATATTGGGCTGGAAGATATCGAGGATTTGAAAGCGGATCTGGATGCAGGCTTTGAGCGGTTGCGCGCAGCCAGCTAGCGTTGGCTGGTGAACGGGTTTTTAAATTTTGAAAGCGTGGCGATCCCGGCAGGACTCGAACCTGCAACCTGCGGATTAGAAGTCCGCCGCTCTATCCAGTTGAGCTACGGGACCGGTTTCAAACGCTAAAGGGCGCGCCTGTATCCAGAAGATCATGTCTAGTGTGTCCAGGACCCGA
>CAYOEI010000492.1:0-4312 GCA_964402825.1 uncultured Hyphomicrobiaceae bacterium | reverse complement strand
ACCTTGAACAGGACGTCGCCTTTTTTGAGCATTTTATTCGGCTGAACCGGGACTTCGGTGACCCGGCCTCTCACAAGCGGGATGATAGGCGTTGTGACAACGACAGTCCTGGCGATTTCGGTGTAGGGGTGATTGTAATTGATCACGATGACGACCGCGCTGACCATAACCACGCCGCCGAGAATCGCTGTTGGTACAGTCCACTTGTTAAGCGGAATTCTGAACACCTTAAATACAAAGACGCAGATCGCCGTGTAGGTAAGGAGCATGAGAGTTTCCATGAGGCTAATCCTGTTTTGGCTTGTCTGCGGTTATGACGGCAGCGGGTTTTTCAGGTTTCTTTGACTTCGCGGTTTCAAAAGCCGCCAGGCGTTTTTCGAGAACTTCCAGCCGATCAAGCGTTTTTTGGGTGTCGCTACCGAGCCCGGCAAACCCGTACCCGCGATCCGCATGATAGATCGTTGCCCAGATCCATAAGAATGGCCAAATGAAATGCAGTGTGAACATGCTCACCCAGCCAGCATAATGAATTGCTTCGCTATGGGGATGATCGCGTTTTTTTGCAATCTCGTAAGGAATGTCGTGGATCACGATGATCCCGTAAAAAAACACCAGGCCAACGAAAATGATCATTCCTAGCGCAGCATATTCCAAAGTACCTAGAACCATAATGTTCACTCTCTGCTGAGTAGCTCCACTGATAAGTTCGTGTTGAATATTAGTTCATGATTGATCATTTTTGCAATTGTTTGGTGGTTCCACCTGACTGGAAACTGATAACGAATGAACCGATCTCAGCGCGCACGGTCTGTGATCGGGACCTTATAAGCCAGCACAGTTTCCTGATTAGGCAGAATGGCCGGGTTTTGGCGCTTTGCGGATATAGGGGATTAGGACATTTCAAGTCATTCAATCCGCACCTCAACTCTACTCTACTGCGTCACAGGCCCCGACAAGACCGGGTTGGCAATCCAGCCATATCTGGTGCGTTTTGTCCGGTCGCCGGGCGAGGGACCGGCGAGCTCCAGGACCGCCCGTTTGATGTCTTTTGCGCGCCACTCGGGATTTACTTGCTGGAAGCGCGCCGCGAGGGCGGCGATGCGCGGTACGGCAAAGCTCGAGCCTGAAACAAAGGTTTTCGCGCCCAGATGGTCGATGCTCTCCAGATTCTCTCCCGGAGTGGAAATATCGACCGTTTCAGGTCCCCAGTTAGACGCGGCGGGCAGCCGCCCGAATGTGTCGGTGGAAGTAACCACCAGCGCGTTCGCAAGTTTGTAGCCAGAGGGGTAGATGGGTTTTTCATCTACGTTCCGGCCATCGTTTCCGGCGGACATGATGAACAGGATATCCGGGTGGGCTTCGGCGGCTCTTGCGAAGTGCTTCCAGTCCTCCTTCTGATAGCCGCCGAGCGACATGATCACGATATGAGCCGGACATTCAGCTATGGATTCGACGATGGTTGCGAAGGTCTTGAATGAATGAGCGCGATAGCGGTAAGGGACCAGGCGGGCGCCCGGAGCCTCGCGCAGGAATATGGCGGCCACTCTGGTTCCGTGATGGCGTCCATTCTCCGGTTTTTGACCTGGCACCAGATCGAACGGGAGCGCGTCGTTATCTTGAAAGTCGTAGCCGATAAGATTCCCCTGGGGGTCGCGTGCGAGCCTGGGGGCAAATTCCTTTAATGTGTAGTTCACGCCTGAATCGATGATCGCCACGGCAACGCCGCCAGGGTCATCGCCAGCGGGCACGGCAGGCTCATTGGCGCCCGCAAAGCTGTAGGCGGGTGCGAGCATTACCGCGAGGAACAGAACTCGGAAAATTTTATTCATATTCCACTCTAGAGCATATTTCGCTGGCGTTCATCGGGCTGAACTTGAGTAATTTCAAGTCATTGCAATCGTCACAACCCGGTTCTATCGTTCGCCTTCGCCCGCAGGTTCGCATTCCGCGGGTGGCAGATCTTTAAAATTATAACGTTGCAGGTGTGCATGACCAATGACAATACACCCTGGCCGAAAGAAATTCGGCTTAATACCGATAAAAACAAGCTAACCGTTGGCTTTGATAATGGCAGCAGTTTCGATTATGAGGCTGAATTTCTGCGCGTCCTCAGTCCAAGCGCGGAGGTTCAGGGCCACAGCCCCGACCAGCGCGTCACCGTGCCGGGGAAAAAGGATGTCCTCGTGAAGGCGATCGAGCCGGTCGGAAATTACGCGATTCGCATCACTTTCGACGATGGCCACGACACCGGGCTCTACTCCTGGGAATATCTCAATGAGCTTGGTCTGGAACACTCCGAACGCTGGCAGTCGTATCTTGATGAAATGGAGGAAAAGGGGCTCAGTAGGATACGCTGAACCACATTGTGGTATTAACCCTGTCTATTTACCCATCATCTATACATCTGGAACTTTTGGTTACATCTTCTATTCATATCCGTTAACAATGAGGCTCACTGCAGTGTCATGCTGTGGCATGCAGCCTTGGTGAAAGGCTCTGCTGTGTTATCTTAAGTAGATTGTACAGGGAGGAGACTAATGTCATTTACCGTAACAGGTAGAATTGTGGCTCTCGCCGGAGTAGCGGCGATAGGCGCCACTTTCATGGCAACAGACGCTGATGCTCAGATGAAAACAAAATTCGTCAGCATCGGCACCGGTGGTGTCACTGGCGTATACTATCCGACGGGCGGCGCGATTTGCCGCTTGGTCAACAAGAACCGTAAGAAGCATGGTCTTCGTTGCTCGGTGGAATCAACCGGTGGTTCCATTTACAACATCAACACCATTCGTGCTGGCGAGCTGGAATTCGGCGTTGCTCAGTCTGATTGGAATTATCATGCATATAATGGCACCAGCAAATTCAAGGACAAGGGCGCGTTCAAGGATTTACGCTCCGTCTTTTCCGTTCATCCGGAGCCTGTGACCGTTCTGGTGCGCCGCGATTCGGGCATCAAAAATCTCACCGAGATCAAAGGCAAACGCTTCAATATCGGCAATCCCGGATCGGGAACGCGCGGGACCTATGAAGTGTTTGAAAAAGCGATGGGCTGGAAGCGGTCCGATCTGAAGCTGGCCTCCGCCATGAAGTCAGCCGAAATGGCCGGTGCGCTGTGCGACAACAAGATCGATGGTTATTTCTGGCTGGTTGGACATCCGTCCGGCTCGACGGCGGAAACCGTTGCCTCTTGTAACGCGCTGATCGTGCCAGCGACGGGTCCGGAGATCGACAAGCTTGTCAAGGAAAACTCGTTCTATCGCTATGCGACCATTCCGGGCGGCATGTATCCTGGCAACCCGAAAGACATCAAGACCTACGGCGTGGGCGCGACTTTCGTGACCAGCGCAAAGGTTCCTGATGATGTTGTCTACGAACTTGCTAAGGCCGTTTTGGGCAACATGGATGCGTTCCGCAAATTGCATCCTGCGTTCAGGAATCTGAAAGCCGCAGAAATGATCAAGGACGGTTTGTCCGCGCCCCTGCATGCTGGCGCCATCAAGGCTTATAAAGAACTGGGCCTGATAAAATAAGCTTGACTGAACAGGGATGGAGGGGCTTTGGCCCCTCCATTTTTTCATATAACATCCAAGGGCCAGATCATCAGGAGTGGGCCAGGGAGCAGGCATGATCTTTGGGAGGGGGCAACATGGCCAAGTCCAAGGCGCCAAAGAAAACGGCGACTAAAAATACCGCACAAAAAGATGATGATATCGATGCGGCGGCAATGGTCGCTGATTTTGATACCGGTTCAAGAAATCCAGCAAACTGGTCAGGCAAACTGATCACAGCCATCGCGCTCATTTGGGCGATTTTCCAAATATATATAGCGTCCAATGTCCCGTTCGTTCTCGCGGAAATCACGGGGAATAACATATTTGTAATGAATTCCGACCAGACCCGGGCCATTCATCTGGCGCTGGCGTTGTTTCTCGCATCGACCGCCTTTCCAATGTTCAAAAAGTCTCCATAGAACACGTAAACGAGGAAGACAGACGCCACGATCACCAGCGGCAACCCGAGCGAACGGAAGGTCGCGATCAGAAGCAGGATGAGGCCAAGCGCCGATATCACCAGGTCTGGTGTCGTGGGCAGGCCAGAGCGCTCCGCGATCGAGCCTTGAAATACGACCAGATATAAACACACACACACACTCGCGAGCGCGATTATCCAGTCATACCAGGGGATATAGTCTCGTGGAGACTTTTTGAACATTGGAAAGGCGGTCGATGCGAGAAACAACGCCAGCGCCAGATGAATGGCCCGGGTCTGGTCGGAATTCATTACAAATATGTTATTCCCCGTGATTTCCGCG
>CAYOEI010000491.1:0-8473 GCA_964402825.1 uncultured Hyphomicrobiaceae bacterium | reverse complement strand
GCTAGTTGCGATTGCCGAACAGCGACAGCAGCATAATGAACAGATTGATGAAGTCGAGATAGAGGCGCAATGCGCCCATGATGGCTTTCTTGCCCATTACGGCCGCGCCGTCGCCTTCATAATACATTTGCTTGATCTGCTGCGTGTCATAGGCGGTAAGGCCGGCAAATACGAGAACGCCGATCACCGAAATGGCGAACTGCATCGCGGAAGACTGGAGGAATAAGTTCACCACCATGGCGATGATGATGCCGATAAGGCCCATGATCAGGAACGAACGCCAGCCCGACAGATCCTTCTTCGTGGTGTAGCCATAGAGGCTTAAGCCCCCGAAGGCCGCCGCCGAGATGAAGAACACGCGGGTAATCGATTCGCCCGCATAGACCATGAAGATCGAAGCCAGCGACAGGCCCATAAGCCCGGCGAATGCCCAGAAGGCCATTTGCGCTGCGCCGACGCTCATACGGTTCATCCGCTTCGAGAGGAAAAACACCATGCCGAGCGGCGCCAGCATGACAACCCATTTGAGCGGCGAGCCATATAGTGTAGCACCGAGCTGCGTCAGTGGAGTTCCATTGGCAAGAGTTGCTACCGCAGATGACGGGTCTGATGCGACGGAAAGAAACGCAGTGACGTAAGCCACGACGCCGGTAATCGCCACACCCGCCGCCATATAGTTGTAGACGCGCAGCATATAGGCGCGCAGGCCTTCGTCGATGGCATGCGCACCGGCACGCGTACGGCTTGCGGCGAGCGAATAACCTTGTTTGTCGAATTCAGCCATTTTTGAAAGGTCCTTTTGACTGCTGATGATTCCTGTCAGGGAGTATACCCTATTTTGGCCCTTAATATGGTGATTCTGGCGCGTTTACGCAAGTGCGCCAGAAACACATCAAATTCATCGTTAAAGAACTGGAAAGCTGAGAAAAACCCCTAATTCCCGCGCAAATGGGTCACTGTCTTCGCGCCCAGAACGCGCCAGGTTGCCGCCGCGCCGAAAATCAGCACGAGCCCGACGGCCAGCGCCACCGACCACAGAAGGGCTTTGGCCGAGAAGGTGAACGACGCATCCATGGCGAAGGTGACCACCAGATATGCCCCCAGGGTGCCGATCAGGGTTGCGAAAATGCCGGTCACCAGCGCCAGAACGCCATATTCGATCAGATGCGCGGTTAATATACGCCGCCGCGTCGCCCCGAGCGTCTTGAAAATAACCGTCTCGGCGATGCGCCGGCGGTGGGCGGTCGTCAGCGCGCCGGCAAGCACAATGGCCCCGGCAAGCAGCGTAACCCCGCCGGCCGCGCGAATCGCCGCCACAATCTTGTCGGCGATTTCCCGGATTGCGTTGATGGCGTCGCGCACGCGAAGCGCGGTCACACCCGGCATGGCATCGGAGATTTCCTGGATCATCGGCCCTTCGCGGCTGGCGCGTGTTTTTTCGGGCAGCGTCAGGGTGACGAGAAAATTGGCCGGGGCGTCAGCGAGAGTGTTGGGGGAGAACACCATGACGAAATTGATCGCCAGCGAGTCCCAGTCCACTTTCCGGAAATTGGTGATTTTTGCCGTCACATTGCGCCCCAGCACGTTGACGGTAATACTATCGCCAAGTTTCAACCCCAGCCCTTCGGCAATCTCTCCTTCAAAGGAAACAATTGGCGGGCCATCGTAATTTTCATCCCACCATTTACCCTTCACCAGCTCGGACCCTTCGGGCAGCGTGGCGGAATAGCTTAAGCCGCGATCGCCGTGCAAAACCCACTCCGCGCTATGTGCCGCCTTGATGTCCGAAGGGCGCTTGCCGTTGAGCCGCACGATGCGCCCGCGCAACATCGGCGCGCGCCCGATTATCGTTTCAGGCTGATGTTTGGAGACGATGGCCTCCAATTGGCCGATCTGCTCCTTGCCGACATCGAGCACGAAATAGCTGGGGGCTTGCGCGGGTATCTTGGTGGCGAACTCTTCCTGCAAAGACGCGTTGACCAGCGACACGGCGCAGAGCAGCGACAGGCTCGCGCCCAGCGACAGCGCCACGGGCCGCGCCAGGCCGCCCGGCCCTGAAAGGCTGGCCCGAGCGAGCGACAAAACGGTTTGCCGGGGCCGGGGCATCGCGCGCGCGGCGCGTTCGATGAGAACGCCAAGCCCCAGAAACAGCACAAACACCGCCGCCAGCCCGGCGCAGGCGAGCGCCGCCAGCAGCTTTGCTTGCGAGGAGGCGATGGCGATGGCGACCAGCGCCACCGCGCATATGGCGCTGAACGCCATATATTTCACACGAGGACGCGCGCTTTCGCTCGATACCATCTGCCGCATCAACAATCCGGCCGAGACGTCCCGCGCCTGGCCAAGCGGCCAGAACACGAACATCAGCGCGGTAAGCAGTCCGTAGAGACTCGCCAGAATGAGCGCAAAGGGTTGCACCTCAAGGGCAAGGCGTACGGGCAGGGAGCCGGCGCCCATCGCCGCCACGCCCAGCGGAAGCAGCGCGCCCAGCCCCAGTCCCAGCACCGTACCTGTAACTGCGAGCACCAGAACCTCGGTCAGATAAATGCGAAAAATCGCACTGCCGCTGGCCCCAAGGCATTTGAACGCGGCGATGACCGGGCGCTTGCGTGCAAGATAGGACGAGATGGCGTTGGCCACGCCAATGCCGCCGATCATCAATGTGGTGATGCCGACAAGGGTGAGAAATTGCGCCAGGTGTCCCGCGGCCCGGCGCACATTGGGCGAAGGGTTGCGGGCATCGTGGATTGTAAAACCGGCGTCCGGAAAACGCTTCTCTACCCGCTTGCTCAAAGCCTTGAGCCGCTCAGCGCTCGTGCCTTTTGCGTCGCTCAGCGCAATCCGGTAGTGCCAGCGGATGAGAGAGCCCGGTTGAACAAGCCCGGTTGCTTCAAGGTTATCCAGCGACATCAATATGCGCGGCCCGAACACCGGCCGGCCGCCCAGCCGGTCCGGCTCGCCCGCCAGCTCTGCCACGATCTTCATCTCGGCGCCGCCTAACTTTATTGTGTCGCCAACCTTCAACTCCAGCCGTTGAAGCAGAAGAGGCTCAACCGCGAGGACGCGCGGTTGTGTGAGAATGGAGACGGGCAGCGGCTTTCCTTGCGCGTTAAGAGCGACCTCCCCATAGAGCGGGTAGCGCTCATCGACTGCCTTGAGGCGCACCAGAGCGGAGCGCTTGCCTTCAAGGTGGCGCGCCATCGCCCTCAGAGTTGCGACTTCAGACACGGTTCCGGTATTGGCCATGAAAGCGCGCTGCTCATCATTCGCCTGGCGATGCACCAGCCGCAGCGATATATCTCCCCCGAGGATTACCTGCCCTTGCCGCGAAAGACCCTCCTCAAGCGCTCCTGCCAGCGACCCGATACCGGCAATCGCCGCGACCCCCAGAGCAATGCAGGCGATGAATATGGCAAGGCCGCTCCAGCCCAGCCGCAAATCACGAAACGCCAGACGCAGGATCAGCGCCGCGCCGAACCGGCCTGGTTGTGATGTCTGGGGGGATAAAACTTCAGCCGTCATGCGGATGCTTTCACGCGTTTACGCAACTTTTTTTCCTTATCGAACCTGCCGTCATTCATACGCAACACCCGGCCGCAGCGTTTGGCAAGTTTTTCATCATGGGTGATGAGCATCAGCGTCGCGCCGTACCGCGCCCGCAGATCGAACAGCAAATCCATGACCTGCGAGCCCGTCCTGCTATCGAGATTACCGGTGGGTTCATCGGCGAGAATTATTTTTGGCCCGGCGCTGAGAGCCCGCGCCAGCGCAACGCGCTGCTGCTCGCCGCCCGAAAGCTGTGCCGGATAATGGTCCAGCCGGTCCAGCAGCTTGACCTCGTCCAGCGCTGTCTTCGCGTTTTCGAAAGGGTGGGGCGCGTCCAGGAACTCCAGCGGCAAGGCGACATTCTCCAGCGCCGTCATGGTCGGCACAAGATGAAATGACTGGAAGACGATACCAATGGTTCCGGCGCGTAATTGCGCCAGCTCATCCTCGCCGAGCCCGGCAAAGTTCTGACCCGCGACCTCCACGCTCCCGGTGCTCACGCGCTCCAGACCGGCTGTAACCATGAGCAGCGTTGTCTTGCCCGACCCGCTCGGTCCCACTATGGCCACTGCTTCGCCCTGGCCGACATTCAGATCGATACCGCGCAATATCTGCACGTTTCCTGCCCGGCTTGGCAGGGTCACATGCACGTCTTCAAGCACAATGGCCGGTGTTGATGCGTCTTGTTTCAATTGGTTTTGCTCCACATATCGGGCTGTCATAGCAAATGCATGACAAACATGGTTAGAAAAGAAGTCGTGAACACCAAGTCAGGACGCCGCATCATGAATCGGGCCGGAATGAAACATCGCTGCATCCGCTATTCGTTATACGGATTTCTCGCCCTGATCCTTCTGACCGGTTTGCCAGCTGCTGGTCATGCGGGCGAAGAGATCGTGCTGGTAACATATGGCGATAGTCTGTCCGCCGGTTTTGGTCTCAAAGAGAAAGACGCCTTTCCGGCGCAACTTGAAAGCGCCCTGAAGAAGCGCGGGCATGAGATTCGTGTCGTCAATTCCAGCGTATCGGGGGATACAACGGCTGCGGGTCTCAAACGCTTTAACTGGTCATTTCCCAAAAACGCGCATGGCGCAATCCTGGAGCTGGGCGCCAATGACGCGATGCGCGGCCTCAAGCCCGGGAACGCCCGCGCCAATCTGGATGAGATATTAAAGCGCATGAAAGCCAAAGGTGTTGAACCGCTCCTCACCGGCATGCTGGCGCCGCGCAATCTCGGGGTTGAGTATACCACCGCCTTTGACGCGATTTATCGTGATCTGGCAAAAAAGCACGGCGTTCTGCTCTACCCGTTTTTTTTGTTCGATGTCGTTGGCAAACGTGAGCTTTCTCTCGAAGACGGGTTGCATCCCAACCCAAAAGGCGTAGCGAGAATTGTCGAGCAGATCGTGCCGGTGGTGGAAAAGCTTCTCTCCCGCATCAAGCTGCGCATGCAAAAATCCCAATAGGCAAAAACCCTTCATCTAGAGCAACTTTCGACCATACGGGAATTCAGCTACAGGAACGTGCCAAATGGAAACCCGCGAATTGGGCCGCACCGGCCTTCAGGTGAGTGTGATCTGCCTCGGAACCATGACGTGGGGCGAGCAGAACAGCGAGGGTGAAGGCCACGCCCAGATGGACATGGCGCTGGAGCACGGTGTCAATTTCTTCGACACAGCCGAGATCTACGCTATCCCGCCAAGGCGTGAGACAGCCGGGCGCACCGAAGAAATTATCGGCGCCTGGTTCGAACAGCGCAAATCCCGTGACAAAGTCATCCTCGCCTCAAAGGTCGCCGGACGCTCAAGCATGGACTGGTTGCGCGCCGATGGTTCCAGGGCGGTGCTGAGCCGCAAACAAATATTTGAAGCAGTTGAGGGAAGTCTGAAGCGGCTGCGCACGGACTATATCGACCTCTATCAGGTGCACTGGCCAGACCGCCCGCTCCCGCTGTTTGGAGGACTTGAGTACGAGCATATGGATGGCGACGCGATTCCCATCGAGGAAACCCTGGATACGCTCGGCGAGCTGGTGACCCAGGGCAAGGTGCGCCACATCGGCGTCTCCAACGAGACCGCCTGGGGCGCCATGAAATATCTCCAGTTGAGCGAAGCCAACGGCTTGCCGCGCATCGTTTCCATTCAAAATGCGTATAGTCTGGTGAACCGCGCTTTTGAAGTGGAGCAATCCGAAACGGCGCATCGCGAGCAGGTCGGACTGCTTGCCTATTCACCGCTGGCTCAGGGATATCTTACCGGCAAATATGAAGATGGAGCGGAGCCTCCGGGCGCGCGCAGGACGCTGTTCGGGCGTATGGAACGCTATGAAAGCAAGACCGGACTGGCTGCGATCAGCGCTTATGTTCAGTTGGCGCAGACCCATGGGCTTGACCCGGCTCAAATGGCGCTCCAGTTCGTTAATACGCGCCCATTCGTCACGTCCAATATCATCGGCGCGACGACCCTTGAACAGCTTGAAACCAATCTCGATTCTGTCAATGTGGGACTCTCCGGCGAACTTCTGGAGAAAATCGAGACAATCCACAGGACCTATACAAATCCTTCTCCATAAAGATCGGAACGCATGCCGCGGCTGTTTTCAGGACTTGAGATACCAGGCGAAATAACGCAACGCCTCTCCGTGTTGCGCGGCGGTCTGGACGGCGCGCGCTGGGTGGAGGAAGAAAATTATCACATAACCTTGCGCTTTATTGGCGACGTGGACGGCGATACCGCGACGCGATATTCTGAAGCTCTTGGCCAGATAGAGGCTGAAGGCTTTTCGCTCACCCTCGACGGGGTGGGGAGTTTCGGACGCGGCAAGCCCAGGGCCGTGTGGGCCAGTGTTGCGCCCAGCGCGCCGCTCGGCGCGCTGCGCCGCGCCCATGAAAAGGCCGCTTTGACAGCCGGGCTGGAGCCTGAGCCGCGTCACTTTCACGCCCATGTCACATTGGCGCGCATGCGCAACTGCAGTGCGTCCGAAATCGCACAATATCTTGAGTATAACGGCGCGTTTCTCATCCCCGCCTTTGCCGTCACGCGCTTCGTGCTTTTTTCGGCGCGCGAGTCTCGCGGCGGCGGGCCCTATGTGGTGGAGCGTTCTTACGCGCTAAATGAGCCGCGTGAGTAACGCCCGCGATCCCGCCTCGATCAGATTGAGAACCTCATCAAAACCCTCTTCCCCTCCGAAATAGGGGTCAGGGACATCGTGCTGTATTGGTTCATACCCAGGCCCAAGAAACAGCTGAACCTTGTCAGTGCAGTTTTGTGGCGCCATATCAAGCAGCATTGCATGATTGTGCCGGTCCATTGCGAGGATCATGTCGAAGGTCTCGAAATCCTGGCTCTCGACTTGCCTCGCTCTTTGATCCGACAGATCAATCCCTCGTTTTAATGCCGCGGCCAAGGCGCGCGTGTCGGGCGGGTTGCCGACATGCCAGGCTCCGGTTCCTGCTGAGTCCAGCTCAAACAGCGCACTCTTTCCAGCTTTCGCGGCCACATCGGCAAACACCCCCTGCGCGATGGGTGAGCGGCAGATGTTGCCAAGACAGACAAACAGCAATCGATGCAAGGACATGAAAATCTTCGCGTACAGTATTCACCAGTTACATCATTTCCATGAGATGATGTTCATGGAAAAACAAAGGTGGGTCAAGGAGCAATCATATGCAGGACAAACTTGAAGGCAAAGCACGCAGCGAAGCACTTTCGGGCCTGAATGGATGGAGCGAAACATCAGGGCGCGACGCGATTTTCAAGAAATTCGAGTTCAGGAATTTTAGCGAAGCCTTTGGCTGGATGACGCGGGTCGCGCTCAGCGCCGAAAAAATGGATCATCACCCCGAATGGTTCAATGTCTGGAACAAGGTCGAGGTCACGCTCTCCACCCATGATGCGGGCGGTCTGACGCAGCTCGACATCAAATTGGCGAAAAAAATGGATGTGCTGGCGAAGGGCCAAAGATGATCCAAAGGCCTGAACTTATAAAAAATCATCATGGCCGCAGGCCTTGTTGATACCGGAAATGACGCTTATGTCTTTAATCAGGCCCTGATGGGCCGCGGGTTTTTATGTCTGCAGGAGATAAGATGAGTTTTGGCAGGAACCAGACAAGCGGTTACGGCGATACGCTCGATGATGAGAGCGTGGACGAGCGAGCGCTTGTTATTCGCGAACAAAAAGTGCGCGGCCAGTTCTGGGGCAAACTGAAGCGCGTCGCCGGCAAACTCCCCTTCGTGGACGATCTGGTCGCCGCCTATTACTGCTCCATGGACGTACAAACTCCGCTTAAAGTGCGCGCCACGCTGCTCGGCGCATTGGCCTATTTTATACTGCCAATCGATCTGGTTCCTGATTTCATTGCCGGGTTTGGTTATGGCGATGACGCAGCGGTGCTGGCCGCGGCCATTACGCTCGTCTCCGC
Organism: uncultured Hyphomicrobiaceae bacterium; assembly: GCA_964402825.1. GTDB lineage: Bacteria > Pseudomonadota > Alphaproteobacteria > Rhizobiales > Methyloligellaceae > UBA2767. The sequence goes on along the minus strand of CAYOEI010000491.1, from coordinate 505 downwards.
CCATATCACGCCAAAACACCGCTCCGCCGCAGCTCATGCGCTCGGCAAGAAACCGCCGGAAGATGACGGCACAACAGTCACCTGAAACATTGGCTTTTCGTGTAAATTAATCCCTGCGCTTGTTGCACAGCACGCGCCTTAGCGGCCATAACAGGCCATGAGAAACACCCCGCACATTCCAACCGCCCCGCCAGGCAAGACCCGTGGTTATTTCGCCATTGGCGCCGAGCGGATGTCAAAACAGTTGAACCTCGGCAACATGGTGCGCTCGGCGCATGGCTTTGGCGCGAGCTTCGTGTTCACGGTCGGGGCGCATTACAAGGCCGTCGAGGCCAAGGCGGACACCTCAAAAGCGCTGCAGCATTTGCCGCTTTATCATTGGGAAAAGCCGGATGATATGGCGCTGCCAAAGGGATGCAAGCTGGTCGGTGTTGAGCTGGTCGATGGCGCGGTAGATTTGCCGAGCTTTCGCCATCCGCTTCAGGCGGCCTACATTCTGGGGCCA
>CAYOEI010000490.1:0-3815 GCA_964402825.1 uncultured Hyphomicrobiaceae bacterium | reverse complement strand
GATGAACACTGCTCAGTGCCCCAACTTCCGTAACGGATACTGGATCGCGGCGGCTGGACCATTCTCCAAGGGTCAGGCCCAGGCCTATGCCTCAGCCGCAGGAGCCTTCGGAGCGTATATCAAGACCTGCAATTAGGGCCTAGAGCAGCCCGGCAACATGCTCGCCGAATGCTTTGGTCCCCACCGGTCCGCCCAAATCCGCTGTGCGGGTTGAAGTGTCACCAAGCGCCACATCAAGCGCCGCGTCGATATCGTCGCCAGCCTTGTGAAGATCGGCGCGGCCGTTCTTCTCGCCAAGCCATTGCAGCAGCATGGCGATGGACAGGATGAGCGATGTGGGGTTGGCCTTGTCCTGCCCCTCGATGTCTGGAGCGGAACCGTGCTGCGCCTGCGCGAAGCACAATGTCTCGCTGGCCATGGTCGACCCGGCAAGGCCGAGGCTGCCAGAGAGTTCGCTCGCCAGATCAGAGAGAATATCGCCATACATGTTGGTCGCCAGCACCACGTCGAAACGTGAAGGGTCACGCACCAGATAAGCGGCCATGGCGTCGACCAGTACGTCATCCAGCTCCACTTCGGGAAACTCTTTTGCGACCTTGCGCACCTGTTCGAGATATAGCCCGTCGCAAACCTTGAGCACATTGGCCTTGTGCACGGCGGTGAGTTTTTTGCGCCGCTTCATCGCCAGCTCGAAGCCCGCGCGCGCGATCCGCTCACACCCCTTGGCTGTCACCTTGCGCAAGGACATGGCAACATCTGGCGTTGGCATAAACTCGCCATTGCCCATAAACAGATTGCGATCAGCGTAAAACCCTTCCGTCAACTCGCGCATAACAACAAGATCAAGGCCCTCCTTGCCCTGCGCCACGCCGGGGCGCGTTCGGGCGGGCCGCGCATTGGCGTAGAGATCAAGCTGGATGCGGAAAACGGCGGAAATATTCACCCCGCCTTCTTCCTCGGGCGGATAGTCGAGGTTGGATTGCGGCCCGAGAATAACTCCATCGAAGCTCCGCGCCTTCTCCAGCAACTCGGGGCGCAAGGTGGTCCCGTATTTTTTCAAGCTGGCAAAACCGACATCATCATATTCAAGCTCAAGGCCGAGCGTGCGGGCATCATTGATCGTGTTGAGAACATGTATGCCAGCCGCAACGATTTCCGGTCCGATTCCATCGCCCGGCAAAACCAGTATCTTCATTATTGTTTTTCTCCAACTTCGCCGGCCAGAAACGGGCAGGATTCCATAAACTGCTCCAGCATATTGGTGTCATTGGATTTAGCCGTTTCCAGCCGCACCAATTCTGCGTTGAGGTCAGATCGTTGCTCAAGCATATGATTGAACTGCGCATCGCAACCCGTAATTGGCCCCGGATAGGCTGCTATCTCTTCGTTCAGCGCCGCCCTGCGGGATATGAGCCGGTCCTGAACCGCGTGCCATGTATTCAGCTTGCTCATGTCCTGCTCCTGACAGGCACGCCCCACAGATCATATTCATCGGCATGCTCAATGCGCACATTCAGCATATCACCCGGCGACAGTTCGGATTCGCCATTGATGTAGACGCACCCATCAATCTCGGGCGCATCCCAGCTTGAGCGCGCAATAGCCCCTTCCTCGTCGACCTCATCGACCAGCACTTCGATTTCGCGGCCCACACGGGAGGTGAGAAGCTCTGCACTGACTTGCTTCTGCGTTTCCATGAGCCGCGCAAAACGCTCGTCTTTAACTTCTTGCGGCACATGACCCTCAAGAGCATTGGACGCCGCGCCCGCAACATCTTCATATTTGAAGCAACCCACCCGTGTGAGTTTGGCTTCACGCAGCCAGTCCAGAAGGATTTGAAAATCTTCTTCAGTTTCACCGGGGAAGCCGACGATGAAGCTGGAGCGAATGGCGAGGTCGGGGCATAGCGCACGCCAACTTTCGATGCGCGCGAGTGTTTTCGCTTGGGTTCCGGGCCGGCGCATGGCCTTCAGAACATTAGGCGCCGCATGCTGAAAGGGAATATCGAGATAGGGCAGCACATGGCCATCGGCCATGAGAGGGATAACCTCATCCACAGGGGGATAGGGATAGACATAATGCAACCTCACCCATACGCCGAGCGATCCAAGGGCTTTGGTCAGATTAAAAAAGCGCGTCTTGAGCGCGGTCCCGTTCCAGTCGCTATCCGCATATTTGAGATCAAGCCCGTAAGCGGACGTGTCCTGGCTGATGACCAGCAGCTCGCGCACACCGGCTGTAACCAGCCGCTCAGCTTCGCGCATCACGTCGCCTGCCGGACGGCTCGCTAATTTACCGCGCATGGAAGGTATGATGCAGAAGGCGCATGTGTTGTTGCACCCTTCTGAAATCTTCAAATAGGCGTAATGGCGCGGCGTCAGACGAATGCCTTCGGGCGGAACCAAATCCTGAAACGGATCATGCGCGGGAGGCGCCACATTGTGAATTTCCGTCACCACGCGTTCATATTGATGCGGCCCCGTCACCGCGAGGACGCCTGGGTGCTCGGCGCGAATACGCTCTTCATCCACCCCGAGGCATCCGGTGACGATCACCTTGCCGTTTTCGTTAAGCGCCTCTCCGATGGCATCAAGCGATTCCTGCTTGGCGCTGTCGAGAAAACCGCAGGTGTTGACGACAACCACGTCCGCGCCCTGATAGTCGGCCGAGAGTTCATACCCCTCCGCACGCAGCTTCGTGATGATGCGCTCAGAATCAACCAGAGCCTTGGGGCAGCCAAGTGAGACGAAGCCAACTTTTGGCGCGGGTTTGATTTCGGGTGTGTTCATACCCGTCCTTATAGGTGAGCGCGGGGCAGGCGTCATTAGTTGTGCGAATATGCGCGGCTGGGCGCACTGCGTATGGGCTTTAAGTGTCCGGCCCTACCGGAACAGTTTTTTCAGGAGCTCTTCAGGTTTGACCTGTTCGCCCTGCGGCTGTGCGCCTGCGCCTCCACCTGCGTCAGTACCGGCACCAGCATTCTGATTACCGCCACCCAAAAAGCCGTCCAGCATCTTCTTGAAGTCTTTCTTGTTCTTCAACTTGCCGAGGATCTTGCCTACCTTTTCAGCCGTTTCTTTCGCAAGCTCAGGATCGTTCAGCAGCCGCTGCAAATCCGGTACGATTTTTGGTTTCTCCCATGGGCCGGTGATGCGCACCGGCACCGCGATCCCCTTGCGATCATCATTCGCACCCTGTCCCTCCAGAGAGGCGACTATCCTGGGCAGCGCCGCATAGTCGATCCGCTCACGCCCCAGATCGACATTTCCTTCGCCGGTTAAACGAACAAGCGGTCCAACAAGTGTGAGGTCTTTATTGTAGGCAATACCATCTTGAATGAGGAATGAGCCTGAAAGCTTGCTGAAATCCGTCTTCTCGTGGACCTTGCTTTGCCACCCCCCAAATTGACCCTGCTTCAGTCCGCGCATCATGGCGGGAATGTTGATCCCTTCAATTGCCCCATCGGCAAAAACAAGATTCGACTTACCCTTCAAGGACCGCATGATATCGCTTTGCGAACGCCCCGAGCCCGTGACATCGATGGCCAAATTGGCCCGTCCTGAAATCCATTTGAAATTCAGCGCATTGGTAAGCAGCGGCAAAGCGGAAATATCTTTCAGAGTAAGCTGCACCGAAATCACAGGTGTTGCGCGCGCACCATTGAGTGTGATGGCCCCCGTACCCGAGCCGGAATAAAGCGCCAGCTTTGTCAGGCCGACCTTCAGCACCCCGCTCTTCAGCGATGCGCTGAGCGCGCTCTTCCCGGCCTTGATCTTCTTGTAAAACAGCGCCTGGGTGGTGAGTTTCAGATCCGC
>CAYOEI010000489.1:0-3373 GCA_964402825.1 uncultured Hyphomicrobiaceae bacterium | reverse complement strand
CCGAGAGTTTTGCCCGCTCTTCCAGATCGGCAAAAGCTGAGCCCCCGCCCACCAGTTCAGCCGATGAGGTGTCGCTCACAACCAGCGTGGAATGAGCCGCCGTGGCCCGCGCGACCGCGCGCCATTCCGGCTCATCACGCCAGGGAACGCCGCAATTGACGATTACAGGCCGCTGATCGCTGCTCATTTCAAAAGAAAGGCAGCCCGCATGCGCTTCCCCGCTGAGGCCAATGGGGGGCGAGCGCCCGGTATCCACAATCAAGGAGGTCGTACCTGCATCCAGACGGCAATAGCCGGACCTGGCCGCATTTGATACGGGCATTCCCTGAATATCGTCATGCACCATCAGCGCAGCGAGGTTCTCTACCGGAGTTGGACCCATGCCGTTGAAATGGGCAAAGCCTTGATTTCCGATCCGGAAAAAGCGGAGCATCGGCATCATCCGCTCAATGGCGCCAAGTAATTCCGGCAGCGGCGTCTGGTTGCGGGCAATGTAACATTGCCGCAGAGGGAGTAAATCCAGGAGCAACTCAATCAGCGCTTCAGGATTGCGGCTAAAATGTCCCCCATCAGGGAGAATCTGCCGTTTAAGTTCATCGCTCAGAACCTTTTCACGGGCAAAGGCAGAGGGCTGGTGTTCATCGGCGCACAGCCCAGCGAATGCCAGTGCGATAAGCGCCGTCAGCCTCGGCTGGCCGTCGGGCGCATCGCCATAAGATGATCGCAGATAACGGATTTGCAGTGACAGGTTGCGCATGATCTCATCGTAAAATTTCTCATCGGCGCCCTCGATGAAGATTGCCGCGTGGGTCAGCCATGAGATGATGCGGCGAGCGATGATCTCGGCCTCCCAGGCGAGCCCGCGCGGCTCGCCATGCAGATTAATCCATTCACGCACCAGCGAACGGGCATGTTCGCGAGAAATTTCATCATTGGCCGCATGCAGATGACGCAGCCAGCCAAAGCCATGCAGCGCACGTTCCCATTTTTTGCCGGGCGGCGGAATTTCAAAAGGCGACTTCGTACCAAGAAGAGCAACTGTTCCTGCAAGCCCGAAATGCCCATGATAGATTTCGCTGGCAAAGCTGGGATCACCGGTCCGCAAATCCTGCGGCATGAGCAGCAATTGCTCGATTGGATGGCCCCGGTAGCGCCACCGCAGCAGGCGTGAGCGCAGCAGACCCCGCCAGGCAAGACGCCCGGCCCGGCTTGCCGCCGACGCGGTCAGGCGGGTACGATTTGAAATGGCGTCAACGATCATGCGTACTATTGCACCAGGGTTGGGGTCAGTGCCCTACATAGTTGTTCGCGCGGGCTGCCGGATCAAGGGGTCAGCGATGCGCGGTATAATTCAAGCTTGCCCGATAATCAGTCTGGCGGCAAAAAATCCGTCGATTCCCGATGATTCGTGAGCATCAATTACCAGATCATACGGCAGAGTGCGTAAAAAACCTTGCCCACTAATCCAGCCGCCATGTCCAAAAACTTCGTCAGGCCGAATGGGATCAATGCTTATATGTGCAAAATTATCAAGCAGCCGTTCGATCTGCATTTCGCCTTCTTCAGGCTCCAGCGAGCAGGTGCAATAGACGAGGACCCCGCCAGGGCGCAGGATCGTGATGGCATGGCGCAGTAACCTCTCCTGCAGAGCGGCAAGCTTTTTTAAATCCTTCGGCCCTTTCAGGTGAGCGATGTCCGGGTGCCGCCTGAGCGTGCCGGTACCCGAACATGGTGCATCAAGCAGCACGGCGTCGAATGGCTCATCGGGCGTCCACTTCGTCGCATCCGCCACCACGGTGGCAACATCCATATCCAACCGCGCCATATTTTCATTGAGCCGCACCAGCCGCCGCTTCGAGCTGTCGACGCATGTCACCCTCGCCCCCGCCACTGCCAGTTGCGCGCTCTTGCCGCCGGGCGCCGCGCACAGATCAGCCACGTGCTTATCCGCAATAGCGCCGAGCAGGCGGGCGGGCAGCGCGGCGGCTGCGTCCTGCACCCACCATCCACCCTCATCATAGCCCTCCAGACCTTCTATCCGGCCAGGGGAGCTGAGCCGAACGCTGCCCGTGTCCAGTGCAATGCCGTTCAGCCGCCTCGCCCAGGCGGCCGGGTCCTGCTTCACGGTAAGATCGAGAGCGGCCCCCGCCATATTGGCCTGCGCGATGCGCTGCGAGGTTCCCTCGCCATAGATTTTAACCCATCGCTCCCAAAGCCATGCAGGCGTGTTGAGGCGCGGACCATTCTGCTCTTTTACGAGCGCCGGGCCTTCTCTCGCGACGCGCCGCAATACGGCATTCGCCAGCCCGTCGAAGTGGCGTGCATTCCTGTCCTGTTTGGCCTGGTGCACGGCCAGATCGATTGCCGCATGAGCGGGCGTATTCAAAAACAGCAACTGGCAGGCGGCGACAAGCAGTATTTCGCGCAATGGCCCTGAGCTTTTGGGAAGCGGCTTGTCGATAAAGGCGTCCAGCACCGCATCCAGCTGGCCCTTGTGGCGTATTGCGGTGGAGACGATGGCGCGCGCCAGACCCCGGTCGCGCTCTGCCATGGAGAGCATTTCGCGCGATGCCGGAGAATTCACCAGCGCATCATCGAGCGGCTGGCCCTTGACCAATATGGCAGTGAGCAAACCTACCGCCGCGCGCCTTGCCGGCAGCCCGACGCCATAGTCGCGTGTCTTGCGGGCCTCGCGGCTCTGTTGAGAGGATTGATTTGCGGTCAATAGCGTTTCCAACCTTGCTCCAGGTTATGACCTAGCCCCAAGGGCCGCGTACTGATGTAGGTACGGAGGTCACTGGCTTGCCAGAAATTTCCGGCGCTCCAGTGAACTCATGCGCCATCTCTTTGAGACGCGCAATACGGTTTTGTGTATTTGGATGAGTTGAGAACAGATTGTCCATGCGCTCTCCCGACAGCGGATTGATGATGAACATATGCGCGCTTGCAGGATTGCGCTCCGCAGACATGTTTGGAATCTGCTTGGTAATGATCGACATCCGTTCAAGCGCGGACGCCAGCATTAGAGGATTCCGGCTGATCCGCGCGCCAAGCTTATCCGCCTCATATTCGCGCGACCGGCTGATTGCCATCTGCACCAGCGCGGCCGCTACCGGAGCGAGGAACATGACGGCGATCGTGCCAATAAAGCCGAACGGGTTGTTATCGCGTCCGCGGCCAAAGAACATGCCGAAATTTGCCAGCATGGAAATCGCCCCCGCAATTGTCGCGGTAATGGTCATCGTCAGCGTGTCGCGGTTTTTGATATGCGCCAACTCATGAGCCATGACGCCCGCCACTTCATCTTGCGTGAGCGCATTCAGCAGTCCGGTCGTCGCAGCGACGGCGGCATTCTCCGGGTTGCGTCCGGTGG
>CAYOEI010000488.1:0-6526 GCA_964402825.1 uncultured Hyphomicrobiaceae bacterium | reverse complement strand
GCTTCAACAGACTCCGGTGCAACCATCACGAAACCGGCGACGAAAAATACAAACGCTCCAAACACAATAAATCCAATACGCAAAATTCTATCCCCCCGGTTAGAACAACTTGAAGCGTCCAGCTTAGCACTGGATAGAATGTGGCAGCGATTGGAATACGCTTAATTAGTGGGATTATCTGTTTGTGTGTTGCGCAGGTGTTACAGGCGCACAGGAACTGGACGGGTCAGCATTCAAGCTTTGGGGAGCACAACAAACAGGAGCGCCCGCCGTGCCCAGCATAATAGTGGAGCGGGTGCCGGGCACTTGGGCTGAGTATATCACGGGGTCAGCATTGCGCTGGCCCTTTCCTTGTCGTCCGCTGGCCTGTACTGTTTCGTGTATCTGTTACCTGAATTGTTACCTATTGAGTTTTGATGAACAGACAATTACTCCATAAGTAACTGTTAATTATAGAAGATAACAGCTAGTAACGCCGGTTATCTTGTTGGGGCGTAGCCAAGTGGTAAGGCAACGGGTTTTGATCCCGTGATTCGCAGGTTCGATCCCTGCCGCCCCAGCCATATCTATATGAAATTAAGGGATAATCGATCAAAATGCATGCCGTTTTGAGCATTCAATGCAGTCGATCTGAGACAGTCAAAATGTGAATTTCGGCTGTAATATTTATGCCACAGAGATTTGAAATCTTTAGGGAATACCTGCTGTCGAGCTTTAAAATTGTGTCGAGATAATGTTAATCATCACCGGACGAGTAGTGTCGCGTAAAATCGATTCGCTGGGCATAGAACAAAATAAGAAAAAAACGACATAAAAAAAGTTCAGTGATAATGGGAACGGGCAAGCGAACAGATGGTTCGTGTTCTTAAATGTCATTTTATGTGGGGTACTCAAGTCTTTTAAGGTTCGATTTGGGGACGGCAACGTGACTTCAATTTCAATCTTAGCTCGGCTGGTGAGGCCGGTAGCGCGCCGCGCGCGAAACGCATTGTTTGCAAGCGTTTGCGCAGCTGCGTTGTTGCCAGGCGCCGCGCATGCGATTTCCCTGAAAACGGCCATTAAGATTACTCTGGAGGCCAATCCTGAGATTGGCGAGGCAATTGCCCGTCGTGAAGCTATTGAGTTCGAGTTGCGGCAGGCGCGCGGATTGTATTTACCCAGTTTAGATGGGGAAGCACGCGCTGGCATACAGAAGCTCGACAGCCCGGCCACGCGAAGAGCCGGGACCGCCAAAGGCCTCGACCGCCGTGAAGTCAGAGCTATTTTAACCCAGCGTCTGTTTGACGGTCACAACCGCAGGGGGGAGCGTTGGAATCATGCAGCCCGAGTAGATGCCTCCTCTCACCGTATTTTTGAGCGTTCAGAATTCATCGGACTGAACGTCGTGCGGGAGTATCTCGATGCTGGACGTCTTATGAAGATCGTCAAGTTCGCAGAAGAGAATCTCGCCTTTCACAAGCGTATTCTTGGCGATCTGAAAGAAGGGCAAACAAGCGGCTCCATTTCAGTGGCTGACACCCAGCAGGCTGAGGAACGCGTCTATGCTGCAGATGCAAGATTAATTGAGTCCACTGAAGACCTGAATGGTGCGAAGATTCGCTTCTTTAAACTGGTTGGCAAGCCGCTAGACAGTTATCAGGCGCCAGGAAGCGTTGTGTCCTTCCTTCCAAGGAACCTTCCTGAAGCAATCGGCACTGCACGCACCCATAATCCGTTGATCAAGATTGCCAAGGCCGATCTGGATGCGGCGCGCGCACTGATTATAAAAGCCCGCAGCGAATTTTACCCGAAAATCGACTTAGAGGCGTCGGCACGGCAAGGTTATGAACTGGACGGTGTCCACGGCAGGGAAGAGGAATATCGGGCGGAAGTGGTCTTGCGCTGGAACTTGTTCAGGGGTGGCATAGACCGCGCCAACGTACAGGAGCAAGTGCGTGTGTCTGACGGTGAGCGGTTTGGCTTGAGCAGGGCGTTTCGCGAAGTTGAAGAGCAAGTCAGGCTCGCGTGGGAACGCCAGGTGCAACAGCGCCGCCGCTATGCTCGTTTAAGAGATCAACTGGGGGCCACTGAGCGCTTGATCGAGTCTTATGGTGAGCAGTTCAAGGTAGGCGACCGGTCTCTGCTCGATCTGCTTGACACACAAAATACCCGTTTCAACACGCAGGTAGGTGTTGAAACCGCACGCAGTGCCTTGGAGTTTGCCGAATATAGGGTGCTTGCCAGCACCGGTATGCTATTGAATAAGCTTAACATTGAACCCTCGGAAAAATCAGATGCATACGCCCGCGCCGAGCATGGGGTCCGTGACACCCCCGATGGCGAAACAGACGAGCGTATGACGCCTGGCACACGCTGGAACTCAAGACGGTGGTTACGTTAGATAAAGTCTCCCGTGCGACAACCATAGAAGTACGCGCGTTGTCAAACGAGTGCGCCGGCCAATATTTACAGGCGGGCTTTCTGGCGTGAGTGGTGATGGCTGATACACATCCAGCGGGGCAATCCACGGAGTTTGAATCTGTTCGCTCTTTAGCTGTGGATGATGTCTATTCGGACAGTTTGCTTGGCTGCCTTGAATTTGTTGCCCGTCATTTTGACCGATCCATTCCGTCTGGCGCCTTGGTGTCGGGATTGCCTCTCGCGGATGGCAAACTCACGCCGCGGCTTTTTCCTCGAGCGGCGGCGCGTGCGGGGTTGTCGGCGCGGATCGTGCGGCGACCTCTAAAGAAAATAAACACACTTTTACTGCCGGCGGTTCTCCTGCTCGAAGACAATGAGGCCGTTGTTCTGGTCGAGTTCGCCGAAAATGGTGACGCAACAGTTATCCTACCTCAAACAGGCCACGGCCTGGTAAAAATGAGTGCAGAGCAACTGGAGGAAAAATATTCCGAATATGCAATTCTTGTAAAACCGGAGTACCAGCTCGAGCGTGGAGATGTTGGTTATGCCAAGTCAACAGCCAGCAACTGGTTCTGGAGCGCAATAAAGCCGCTTTGGCCGAACTATGTTCAAATAATGATTGCAGCCTCGTTGATTAATATTCTGGCACTGGCGACGCCGCTATTCATCTTGAATGTATATGATCGCGTATTGCCCAACAAGGCGATTCCGACATTATGGGTTCTGGCAATTGGGGTTATAATTGCTATTTGTTTCAGTTTTCTACTCACAATGCTTCGTAACCATCTGATCAACAATGCGGGCCGCAGGGCTGATATTCTCCTGTCCAGCCGCCTGTTTGCCCATGTTCTCAACATGAATCTCAGTCATCGACCGAATAAAACCGGTGCGTTTGCCCACCAGTTGAGGGATTTCGAGGTTGTAAGGGAGTTCTTCACCTCAAATACGGTTGTCACGCTGACGGATTTTGTTTTCGTCTGGTTGTTCATCTTTATCATTTATCTGATTGCCGGTCTTACCGCGATTGTTCCCGCTATTGCAGTTGTATTGGTGCTGATTGCAGGGGGGGGGGCTGCATATTCCACTATATAAGGCCGTACAAAAAGCCCAGTCAGAGGCGACGCATCGCCATTCTGTTCTGTTTGAAGCTCTAATGGGTGTCGAAACGATCAAGGCCTTACGGGCCGAAAGCCAGTTCCAGAACCAGTGGGAGCAGTTCGTCCGGCACAATGCTTTGACTACTGAAAAGTTAAAATCAATCTCTGCGGTTGGAACGAACTTCACTGCACTAGTGCAAAAGTTGGTGACTGTGTTCGTCGTAATCGTTGGGGTGTACCTATTTGTTGAGGGAGAGATTTCACCGGGAGCTATCATCGCATCAGTCATACTTGCGGGACGCGCAGTCGCGCCATTGGGGCAAATAGCCGGCACTCTCGGGAAGTCACAACAAGCCTTCCAATCATATCGTGTACTCAACCAAATTATGTTGGTTCCGGGTGAGAGTGCGGATCTGGAGAAGCACATTGATAGCTACTTAACAACTGGTTCGGTCGAGTTCGAAAAGCTCGGCTTCACCTATCCTGAAGCTGAGCGCCCCGCTCTCAGGGATTTTTCTCTGAAAATCAAACCCGGTGAACGTGTCGGCATCATTGGAAGAATCGGCTCAGGCAAGACAACTCTCGGACGTCTCATTGGCCGTCTCTATGTGCCGACAGAAGGCTCGCTCCTGTTGGATGGGGTCGATATCCGGCAGTACCATCCGAGCAACGTCCGGCGTCGCGTGGCTTTTGTATCTCAGGATTCGGTCCTGTTCCATGGCAGCGTCAGGGATAATATTGTTCTCGGCGCGCCCTATGTGTCTGACGATCTGGTGCTACGCGCAGCCGATCTGTCTGGCGTTTCGGAATTCGTAAGGATGCACCCGAAGGGTTTCGATATGCCGGTCGGAGAGGGTGGCCGCTTCCTTTCCGCCGGTCAACGGCAACTGATTTCGCTGGCCCGGGCCTTCTTGTTTGATCCGCTAATTGTCTTTTTGGACGAACCGTCTGGATCAATGGATATGGCCTCAGAACGCGCTCTTATCGAGAGGCTAAAAACGGCTTTCCGCCCTGATCAAACCGTTATCCTGACCACACATCGTACCGCAATGCTCGCGCTCGTGACACGACTTGTCGTCATCGAGAATGGCACGGTTGTTGCGGATGGTCCCCGGGATGCCGTGCTCAAAAAGCTGCGTGCAAAGGCGGGCGAAAAAAATCTTGGTTCTATTGCCGGAAACCCGATCAAAAACGTAGTCACACCAGACAAGACATCAGGACCAGCAATAAACATCGCCGATGCCAAGAGCCAACCATCTGTGCCGGATGATGGCAAAAACAGCATCGGAACAACTAAAGGCAAACGCAATTTGTCCGGAACATCTACGAAAAAGACTCATTCCGGCGAAACCGGTCAATCGGTCCCCAAATCGAAGGTTAAGGATAAGGAGGCAGCGCCCTAGAGGGTATCAAGCCTGGCAATCAGAAAAATTACGGTCAACGGCGTGTCTGATGCGGGACGAGAAAACATAAAAGTGGAGATGCATTCGGCTGACGCTGGTTCAACAAGCAAAATTTCCCTTTCATTTGCACGACCGTTGATCCGCGGGTAAACGCAACAAGGGTTTCCACATTTGGCTTTGACTGAAGCGTCAAGTCCTTGGCAATTTTATTGATTGGTTGACCAAGAGAAAGGCGGATTATTGTATCCGCATCATCCCATTGATCCGGTGGCACCAACGCACCGAGAATTTGGTCCGAGAACGCACTGTTCCGAGCAACCAGCTTCTTTTCCCGTGTAATCACAACGCAGGGTATCGGGCATGTTGTGAGTATCGCTTGTATGTCTGAGCTTTGGCTTGCCAGATGGGCTTGAATGAGCTTCTTGCGTGTCCATCTGGCGCAGTAGGTCCTGAGCAGGGAGCTTCGGTTCGTTTTAGGGTTTGCAGCAATTAAATCGAAGACCAGTTCCGATAATTTGCCCCCCCGATCCTTCGCGCAGACTTCAAGCTGCTCCCAAAACTCGCGTTCCAGTCGTATTGAAAGACGTTTCCCTTGGCGCTGAAGTATACGCTGGCGTGGCTCGAGCCATGTTGATTTCAGTTCCATAAGAGTAATCCCGGTATCAGACCATGCAAGGCGCTGAAAACATTCGTTTTCGGCCAAGATTCGCACAAACCATACATTATATTATGTAGGAATGTTAACTGCGTAATGATTTCGGGCAAGCGCAAGGGCAGCAACAAAGTTAGTATTTCGTTAACGAGTTAAACGCGGATCGTCGAAAACGGGCGTTGCGATGGTGCGCAGAGCGAAATTGATTTTTTGATCCGGACGATGGAGTTTGTTCATGGTGAAGCGCGATGATTCTTCTCAGGGCCGGAGCTCCAGTGGGTTGCAGGGAACGACTGCAAATGACTCTGAATCACAGTTGAACGCGCGCGAAGCGTTAGAAAGTACTTTCAAGAACATTCAGCTTGCCCAGGCGAGCGGAGAGCAACCTCCCCAACCATTTGATCCAGCTACTGCACCTGTATCGGCAACATTTACGTCTACGGCATTCGGTGACCTGATCGAGCTTCCACCCGGGACGACACTAGACCAAGTCTACGTCGTAAACGGTGATCTGTATTTTATTCAGTCAGACGGAACCGCTGTTGTTTGCTTGGGCTGCGCCACCTACTATCCAACGCTGGTGTTTGCTCCCGGGCTCTCGCTCCCCGCAGGACGGCTTAAAGCGGCGCTTGAGAACGCGCAAAAAGACGTTCCTACAGCCGGTCCTGAAGCTGGTGGGTTCACCGGTTCCAGCGGCGGCCCCAGCTTCCCACTGGATCACCTTGGCATTGGCGAACCTCTGGATCTGACGCCGATCCTGCCGCTGACTGTGTTGACGTTCCTCGTCCAATTCCTGGAAGACCCTGGAGCTTTTGAGGATGACGCAGGCAATTTCGCCCTGCTTTCGGGCGAAACCGACGACGACGACGACACCGATACGGACACGGATACCGATACGGACACCGATACGGACACCGATACGGACACCGATACGGACACCGATACGGATACCGATACCGATACCGATACCGATA
>CAYOEI010000487.1:0-4156 GCA_964402825.1 uncultured Hyphomicrobiaceae bacterium | reverse complement strand
CATCAACCAGATTCGCATGAAGATCGGCGTCATGTTCGGCTCGCCCGAAACCACATCAGGGGGCAACGCGCTGAAATTCTATGCCTCCGTGCGCCTCGATATTCGCCGTATCGGCCAGATCAAGGATCGCGACGAGGTGGTTGGCAACCAGACGCGGGTAAAGGTCGTCAAGAACAAGGTCGCGCCGCCCTTCCGGCAGGTTGAGTTCGACATCATGTATGGCGAGGGCATTTCCAAAACCGGCGAGCTCATTGATCTGGGCGTCAAGGCCGAAGTCGTGGAGAAATCCGGTTCCTGGTATTCCTATGACTCAACGCGTATCGGCCAGGGCCGCGAGAACGCCAAAACCTATCTGATGGAACACCCCGATATGGCGCGGGAGATCGAGCAGAGAATTCGCCGTGACGCCGGTCTTGTCACCGAAGAATTCGAGGAAAGCGAAATCGAGGACAAGACAGGCGAGGCTTCAGCGGAGCCGGAGACAAATGTCGCATCGCTTTCGGGCACCAAAACCACCAAATCCGGCGCCGGGTCCGAAAAAGAAACCTCAACCGGTAAAGAGGTCAAAGCCAGCTAGTGGTGTGATTTCGAACAGAAGAGCAACGATTGATTCTGTTCATCTCGAACCATAAAGCGTCCACCAGTTCCCCCTAGAGGGTCTGGCCTCCCCCCAATACGCCAGACCCTCCCCAAGCAAAACCCGGGCACACCCCCAAGTGCCCGGGTTTTTTGCTGTCTCCAGATTAGATTCTACAGGAGCTATTAGGCCGCCTGAGGTGCCAGGGCTGCTGGACAGCGCCATGTCCCCCTCGTAAATAAGAGCAATCTATGCGGATTGGGCGCACCGATTCGCGGGACAACTTTTAAAAAACAGGCACTTCATCTCCATGACCGGCGTCAATGAAATCCGTTCAGCCTTCCTCGACTATTTTGCCAAACATGGCCATGAGATTGTCGAATCGGGTCCGCTTGTACCGCGCAACGATCCGACATTGCTGTTCACCAATGCCGGAATGGTGCAGTTCAAGAATGTGTTCACCGGTGTTGAGAAGCGGCCCTATAACCGCGCCGTCACGTCGCAGAAATGCGTGCGCGCCGGCGGCAAACATAATGACCTGGACAATGTTGGCTACACCGCGCGGCACCACACATTCTTTGAGATGCTGGGAAACTTCTCATTCGGCGACTATTTCAAGGAAATGGCCATTGAGTTGGCATGGAACCTGATCACCAAGGAATATGGTCTCGATCCAAAGCGTATACTCGTTACCGTCTATGCGGAGGACGATCAGGCGTTTGATTTATGGAAAAAGATCGCCGGGTTACCCGAAAGCAAGATTATCCGCATCGCTACAGCTGATAATTTCTGGGCCATGGGTGATACCGGTCCCTGCGGGCCGTGTTCGGAAATTTTCTTCGATCACGGCGATCATATCCCCGGGGGACCTCCTGGCTCACCGGATGAAGATGGGGACCGGTTTATCGAAATCTGGAATCTTGTCTTCATGCAGTTCGAGCAGATCACGGCCGATGAGCGGGTCGAGCTGCCAAAACCCTCCATCGATACGGGTATGGGGCTGGAGCGCATTTCCGCCGTGCTGCAGGGCACCCATGATAATTACGAGACGGATCTTTTTACCGCCCTCATCGGCGCGTCGCAGGACGAAACCAATGTGGCGGCGGAGGGGAAAAACAAGGCCAGCCACCGCGTCATAGCCGACCATTTGCGCGCATCGAGTTTTCTCATTGCCGAGGGCGTGCTGCCATCGAACGAGGGGCGGGGATATGTTTTGCGCCGGATCATGCGCCGCGGTATGCGTCATGCGCATCTGCTTGGCGCGGAAGAACCGCTGCTGCACAAGCTGGTGCCGGCGCTTATTCGCGAAATGGGCCAGGCATTCCCTGAACTCAATCGCGCCCAGGCGCTGATCACTGAAACGCTAAATCTGGAGGAAGTTCGCTTTCTCAAGACACTGGAGCGCGGGCTGGGTCTGCTCGATGAAGCAGCGGCCGATTTGGGCCAGGGCGACACGCTCTCGGGGGATGTGGCGTTCAAGCTCTATGACACATACGGTTTTCCGCTTGATCTGACGCAGGATGCGCTGCGGCTGCGCGGCATTGATGTCGGCCTGGCGCAATTCGATGCGGCAATGGAGAAGCAGCGCGCAGATGCGCGGGCAGCCTGGGCAGGGTCGGGTGATGCGGCGACCGAGCAGGTTTGGTTCAAGCTGAATGAAGAGCATGGATCGAGCGAATTTCTTGGCTACGAAACCGAAAACGCCGAAGGCGAAATCATAGCCATCGTCCAGGACGGCTCGCCCGTTAAAGAACTCAAATCAGGGGATGAGGGCGCTCTCATTTTCAATCAGACACCGTTCTATGGAGAATCCGGCGGACAGGTTGGCGACGCAGGGCTGATCACAACGGGCGATGGCGGTACGTTCCGCGTCTCCACCACACAGAAGAAAGCCGATGGTCTGTTCGTCCACATGGGCAGGGTTGAGAAGGGAACTCTCAAGATTGGGGACCCGGCTGAACTTGATGTCGACCATTGCGCCCGTACAGCAACACGGGCCAACCATTCCGCCACGCATCTGCTGCATGAAGCCTTGCGGGAAGTGCTTGGCGATCACGTGTCCCAGAAAGGCTCATTGGTTGAGCCGGCAAGGCTTCGTTTCGATATCTCGCATCCAAAACCCATGAGCGCTCAGGAAATTACGGATGTTGAGAATATGGCCAATGCCGTCATTCTCCAGAACAGCAGTGTCGAGACCCGGCTGATGGACGTGGATGATGCGATAGAAGCTGGCGCCATGGCGCTGTTTGGCGAGAAATATGGCGACGAGGTCCGGGTGGTGTCCATGGGCACGGCGCTTCAAGGCGGCAAGGCTGGGAAGGCCTATTCGGTCGAGTTGTGCGGCGGAACCCATGCGCGGCGCACTGGCGATATCGGGCAGGTAAAAATTATATCTGAAAACGCCGTGGCCGCCGGCGTGCGGCGCATTGAGGCGCTGACGGGCGAAGGCGCGCGTAAATTTTTGAATGCGCAGGATAGCCGGGCGCGCGAGGCGGCCGAGCTGCTCAGGATCAAACCTGATGATCTTGTCCCGCGCATTCAACAGTTGCTTGGGGAGCGCAAGAAACTTGAACGCGACGCGACCGAGGCCCGTAAACAACTGGCGCTTGGCGGCGGTAAGGAGAACTCGGGAGATGAGGTGCGCAAGATTGGCGCCATCAATCTTTTGGCGCGCACCCTGAAAGGGGTTTCGCCAAAGGATTTGCGCGGTCTTGCCGATGAAGGGAAGAAGCAGATTGGCTCTGGCATCGTCGCTATCATCGGCATCAGCGATGACGGCAAGGCAGGCCTGGTTGTCGGTGTGACAGACGACCTTACCCGGGACTATAACGCTGTCGAGTTGGTGAAAGCCGGCGCGGAAGCGCTTGGCGGGCAGGGCGGCGGCGGACGGCCAGACATGGCGCAGGCCGGCGGGCCCGATGCCGGCAATTCAGATGGCGCAATTGAAGCAATCGTCAAAGCGCTAAGCGAGCAGGCCGGTGCCTGATAACCGGTCAATAGAGACGCAATCTGGTCCCTCAAGGCAAGTGACCGCGCGCCAGCGGGTCCACGACATTCTGGAATTCGGGTCTGAACATGACCTGGTCACGCGCTTGGTCAATGTTTTCCTCGTCACACTGATTATTCTCAATGTGGCGGCTTTTACGATTGAAACCGTGCCATATATTGGACGGCGCTACGGGTATTTGTTTGAGCTGTTTAATCTTGTTTCGGTGGCGATCTTTACAATCGAGTATGTGCTTCGCCTATGGAGCTGTGTCGAGTTGCCCTTGCTGCACGCCATGCCGCCGTGGCGTGCGCGCATCGCTTTTGCCATGCGTCCGCTTCTGATCATCGATCTGATTGCAATCCTGCCTTTCTATCTGAGTTTCCTGATTGGCATCGATCTGCGCATTTTACGAATATTCAGGCTGTTTCGTTTCCTCAAGCTGGCGCGTTATTCCCCGGCGCTTGTGTCTTTGGGGCGTGTGTTCGCAAATGAGCGGCGGGCCCTGTTTGGAGCGCTGCTCGTGATGCTTGCATTATTGTTGTTCGCCAGCACCGGGATGTATTTCCTTGAGCGCCATATACAGCCGGAGG
>CAYOEI010000486.1:0-2992 GCA_964402825.1 uncultured Hyphomicrobiaceae bacterium | reverse complement strand
GAACATGTCCAAAAGGAACTGAGAGCCTATCCCAGCGGTGCCGCAATTACGATAATTCGATGAAAGTACCCGTATAGGCACGAATGTCCGCTTTGGGTCAAAAGCGGACATTCTCAATAATATTTTCAGGCTATTTAACCTTCTCGAAATCCGCCAGTTGCCAAGATTTGTCGAAGAAGGCTTCTTTGGGGCTGTAGAAGCGGAACCAGACCCACCATCCCCGGCCGGGTATGGTTTTTATCCAGTTGCTTTCCTTGCCCTTCGGTGCCTTGGGGCCAAAATAGAGGTCTACCGACCCATCCTTGTTCTTCTTGAATTTGTCGTAGGAGGACAGCGCCGCCTTGTTGGTTTTATTCTGTATCTGGGAGCGGGTTTCAACATCATACAGGGTGATTGACCAGAACAGTTCAACAGGTGCATCAGCCGGAACATTGAGGCGATACAGATTGCTGCCATCCAGCCATTCGCCAGCGGAATCCTGAGCCGAGCGGACATACTGGGAGCCCTTGCCGATGGCTTTGTTCTTCATGGCAGGCTGGGCCATCGTGGCCTGGAAGTAATAGTTGGTGCGTGCTTCCAGATCACGCCAGAATTCTCCGCGCAAGGACGGGTCCAATTCCAGCACCCACTGCCAATGCGTGCCGGGGTAATAGACAATATTCTCAAAGCGCGGTGCATAGCTGATGGCCTGAGCCATAACCCAGCCAAAATGGGCCGCATCTGACAGAATTTTCTTCTGCCGCTCGTCCGGGTTGAATGGTTTTCCCGGCTCAATCCCGAGCGGCTTCAATAGCGAAATCATCAATGACGCATCCTGGTCTATCTCCGGATTCACATAGTCCAGTGTTTTTGCAACACGCTCCCAATAGGCCATGGGCTTCATCGGAGAAATGGTATCCATGACCACCCCGGAGGCGTTATGGACTCTGGTTTTGGGCGGTGAATCTATTTTCGAGAGCGGATAGACTTTCGAGTCGGTCACCGCCTTGATTGCGGCCTCCATATTATTGTCGATCACCAACCCGCGGGCAAAGAACACGGCCAGGGTGGTTTTGGAGCGCAGCAGCTTGGCGCCTTCAGGTAATTTTATGTCTCCCTTGTAGTCTTCCGCAGCAACGACGAATTTGCCACCCTTGGAATCGATGCCGGTTATTGGGACCTGCCACAGGTCCAGCAAGCTGCCCAGAAACGGCGATGGAGGGACTTCCACCACCATGGGGCCGTTATTTTTTAGGTCCAGAAAGACCATGCCATAGACCGTCGTGTCATTGCCGGTCAGCACGATGCCCTTCGTATCCAGGAATTTCTCCCACACCACCAAGTCACCCATCTTGGCGCCCTTGATGGAATCCTGGGGCCCGGTATGCATGGAGTAGAAAGACACCAGATTGTCTGAGAGCTGGTGCGCCAGCACCGCGCGCTGGTAGTCCATTTCATTATAGAGAGCTTCGACCGTGGCCTTGGTTGGAAAGCCTGCCTTGTACTCCAGGGTCCCCATGCGGGTTTCGATACGTTTCAGCTGAGTTTCATGGCATTTCTTGTCGGTTAGGCATTCCGCGGTCGTCTTGCCTTCAGACTCCCCGGCTTCAGTTGGCACCATTAATGGAAAAAAAATTAAGACCGTCAGCAGGCCAATCCAGACAGATTTGTTTAAGCGCATTATGAATGCACGCATGAACCCCTCCCACTAGAACTCCTGGCTCGCCACCAGAGCGCGCTTAATTTGCATGTTATGGTTGAAAAGGGAATAGATATTTCTACCCATACGCCCCACCACTGGCGCTAATCATTTTTCCCTGCACATCACTCAGCATTGAGAACAGTTCGGCGGGACGCAATGTCCGCTTTGGGTCAAACGCGGACATGAAACACTCAGCTTGGAATGTCCGCTTTACCCCCGAAAGCGGACATGCTGGGTACCCCCTCATAATGTCTGCTTTGTGCCAATAGCGGACTCATGCACTGCAACATCAACGCCGCAAGCGACTTCTGAAATGCGCCACAAGCCGACATCGCAACCTCGGATACCACGATGCCGTGGGAGGGCCGCCCACGGCATCAGAAGCGGACATTGCCGCATCATTGTACGATCCGTCACCGTCGGAGTAGTGTCCGTACCCCCGAAAGCGAACATGGACTGGGTTGCGCTAGCCCACAAATTACCCATAATCTGACCTGGCGATTTGAGGTCATGTACAGGATGCAACCCGTTTCAATCAAGCAGATCAAATCTCAGCGTCACCTTTGACAAGATCTAGTCCGCAGTCGCACCAAATGAGAGTTTACGCCCCTAGGGTACTTGCGCTAAGCACTCACACTGCCGTGCACATATGGACTCATTAATGCCACAGAAACCCCCAAAAACTGATGCGAACCAATCGATATCCTGCCTTTTGCCTGCTCTCAAGGTAGCGCAGGACTCCGTTCGCTCCTATGACGCCAAGGCCCAGATCGTTGGTGTCGGATTCATTTTTACGATCGGCATCCTGACGAAACTGGGGGCCCATTTGCCCGGCGGAGAGCAGTTCGGAACCCTGGGCGTGATCATTTTCTGGGTTGTTGCGATCGGCCCTATAATTATGTTTGGCTTTGTCCTTTATCCTTCGCGAAATGTTGCTAGTCACCTAGAGTCATACGAAGAAGCAATTCGCCACAATTACTATTTTTCAGGAAAGTACCAACGAACCCTGGATGCCTATCTAAACGACATCCAGATTTCCAATTGGACCTCAGAGATCGCCTATGAAATCATAACGGTGTCCAGCTTGCGCGACCTCAAACGCGTTCGCTTTGTCCGGGCGCTCAGAATATCAGCAATGAGCCTTGGCATAGTGGCAATTTTACAGATTCTGAGAAGTACCGGTTACAATATCGTCGGGGCATAACCGGGAACATCTCATCAATGCTTCTTCACGACATCGGCTTAATTTCATTTCTTGCAGTGGGTCATAGCGCCGTGACCATGCCCATAATTACCATCAACAATCGAAAG
>CAYOEI010000485.1:0-2733 GCA_964402825.1 uncultured Hyphomicrobiaceae bacterium | reverse complement strand
ATTGACCATTTGGGGCATATTCACCGCGACCGTTCTGGCGCTGCTGGCGTTTCCAGCGCTGTTCGTCGGCGGTATAATGTTGCTGCTCGACAGGGTACTCGGCACCAGTTTCTTCATGCCGGACATCGTCGCGCTGGGGGAAAGTTTAAGCTATGGTGGCGGCAGCCCGATCCTGTTCCAGCATCTGTTCTGGTTTTTCGGTCACCCGGAAGTCTATATCGTCGCACTTCCAGCCTTCGGCATTGTCTCGGACCTGATCTCCGTGCACGCCAGACGGCACATTTTCGGCTACCGGATGATGGTCTGGGCTATCGTGATCATTGGTGGGCTCAGCTTTGTCGTATGGGCGCATCACATGTATGTTTCCGGCATGAACCCGTGGTTCGGTTTCTTCTTTGCCACCACGACTCTGATCATCGCCGTACCGACAGCCCTCAAGGTCTACAATTGGGTTCTGACTCTGTGGCGGGGCAACATCCGCCTCAATACGCCGATGCTCTTCGCCATCGGCTTCATCATCACCTTCCTCAATGGCGGTATAACGGGACTGTTCCTCGGTAATGTCATAGTTGATGTGCCGCTGTCCGACACCATGTTCGTGGTGGCGCACTTCCATATGGTGATGGGTGTGGCGCCGATGCTCGTTGTCTTCGGGGCGATCTACCACTGGTATCCGCTGATCACGGGCAGGATGCTCGATGAAAAGCTGGGCAAGTTTCACTTCTGGGTCACCTTCCTGGGGACCTACCTGATCTACTTCCCGATGCATTACATCGGTTTTGTCGGTGTCCCGCGGCGGTATTTCGAGTTGGGAGAAACGTTGTTTATTCCGGACTCGGTCGGCGATCTGAACGCGTTCATCAGCATCATGACGTTTATCGTCGGATTCGCACAGATGGTGTTCTTGTTCAATCTGGCGCGGAGCTACTTTAAGGGCAAAAAGGCTGACCCGAACCCATGGGGAGCCGCTTCACTGGAGTGGCAAACGCCCGAAATGCCTCCAGGGCATGGCAACTGGGGCAAGGAGCAGCCGCTGGTCTACCGCTGGGCGTATGATTATGGCGTGCCCGGCACTGCTGATGACTTTATTCCGCAGAATATGGCACCAAACGATGTGCCGATGGCCAAGAAGGGGCGCAAGACATCACGTGCCCGGACAGCGAAGGCATGAACTTCTTTCGCCAGCTGACCGAAAAGCCGTGGTTGCCGGTTCAGGGTGGCGTTGCAGGCCTTCACGATCGCCATGGTTCGACCACGCCTACGGCCCGGGTCGGTCTGAAGATGTTTCTTATTGTTGTTGGCGTTCTGTTCACGATGCTGACCATTGCTTACGCGGGCCGGGTGGCATTCGTGGACTCGCGCCCGGTGCCGCAACAGTGGCTGATGTGGCAGAACACAATTCTGTTGCTCTTGGCCAGCGCCGCGATGCACTTGGCGCAGACTGCCGCACAGAGCGACCAGTGGGACAGAGTAAAAATCGCTCTGCTGGCGGGGGGTGTGTTGACCATTGCCTTCCTCATAGGGCAGCTCGTGGCCTGGCAACAGATCGTTACGCAGGGTTTTCTTGAACTCACAAACCCGGCAATTGCTCTCTTCATTCTGATCACAGGGCTGCACGGTTTGCACCTGCTGGGCGGCCTCGTGGCCTGGTGCCGGACCACTGACAAGGTATGGCGACTCTATACCCTTGACGTGGCCAAGGTCAGGCAGAGCATCGAGCTTTGCACGCTGTACTGGCACTTTTTGCTGGCGGTTTGGCTGGTGCTGTTCGGTCTGCTGTTTTCAGGGAACGACATTCTTGCGATCCTGCTAACACCTGACCATCTCCGGGAATAGGTAAGAGAGGAACACCTTTCATGGCAAAGACTTCGGCTGGTGCAATGGCAGTGGACCCTACGGTTCTCGCCCCGGGCATGCGGGGTATCGCTGCCGATTGGTCTTCCGATCAACGGGCGTTCAAGAACGTTCCCTGGGGCAAGGCCATGATGTGGATCTTCCTCCTCAGCGACACCTTCATTTTCAGCATTTTTCTGCTGTCCTACATGACCGTGCGGAATTCCACGACCATACCGTGGCCCAATCCGAGCGAAGTTTTTGCTTTGAACGTCGGAGGCGTTGATGTCCCGCTGCTTCTGATCGCCATCATGACCTTCATCCTCATCAGCTCCAGCGGCACCATGGCCATGGCCGTCAGTTTCGGCTACGCCAAGAAACGCAAGGTGACCACCTATCTGATCCTGGCGACCGCTTTCTTCGGGGCTTCGTTTGTCTCCATGCAGGCTTTCGAGTGGACCAAGCTAATCCATGAAGGCGTCCGGCCCTGGGAGAACCCTTTTGGAGCGCCGCAGTTCGGTTCGGTCTTCTTCATGATTACCGGTTTTCACGGTTTTCACGTGTCGGTCGGGGTGATCTTCCTGCTGATCGTCGCCCGCAAGGTCTGGCGCGGCGATTACGATAATGAAACACGCGGTTTTTTCACTGGATTAAAGGGCAGATACGAGAGTGTCGAGATCATGGGTCTCTACTGGCATTTCGTCGATCTGGTCTGGGTCTTCATTTTCGCATTTTTCTATCTCTGGTAAGGGGCATACATGGCACACGCAGAAGGTCAACAACACCCGATCAGTGTTTATCTCTGGATATGGGCAGCGCTGTTCGTATTCAGCTTCTTTTTCTACATGGTCGACTATCTGGCATTTGAGGGGATGCTCAGATGGACCCTGATTCTGCTCA
>CAYOEI010000484.1:0-2579 GCA_964402825.1 uncultured Hyphomicrobiaceae bacterium | reverse complement strand
TGATTTCTGAATCTGCAGGAAGGTTCTTGAGAAAGTCATCAATGCTTGTATCGTTAACAATTTTTCCAATTTGCGTTATGTTTTGTGGTATATTGTTTGCAAGATTGTCTAAAGTATTAGTGGGAACGTGTTCTGTAATATCTTCTTGTAAAGATTTACTAATTGGTATACCGACATGGTCTACCGTGAGTAGACCATCAAAAATTGTGATTTGTGTAGTATGACCACTAGATAAATTATTAGAAAGTTTTTTTGAATACAATTGTTTAATCTCTAATTGGGAGAGTGCATGTTTGTAAATCAAAATGTCTCCAATACTTCCCGAAAAATGATTAAATGGTTTTGATTCTTCCTTGTCAGTTCTAATGTAAGACCCAATGACAATATCTGATGTAGATCCTGAAACTTTTGCGGGTCCATTTTCTGTTGATCCATCAAGAACTCCATTGACATAAAGTAAAATTTTGGTATTATTGATCACAACTGCAATATGTGTTTCGTCCTCAATTGGGGTCGAACCAGTAACTGTATGCCAAGAAATTCCATTATATACAGAAAATTTAGCCATTTTTTTAGGAAAAATAAGCTTGTTTACGTCTAAAACAAACGATTTTTCCTTTCCAATGACTGTAAATTCTGGAGAGCCTCTAGAGTAATTTGGTTTAATCTTGGCAGAAATTGTTAGTTGGTTGAGTTCTTCATTTAGCTGTTCGTTAAAAATTGAAAGTGGTAATTCAATGTTTGTGATATTGATTAAATATCCAAACTCCTGGTCTACCATCTCAAGTTGTTCTGGAACAATTGATTTTATTGGCATACTCTTGTAGAATATTTTAATTACATCTTCAGGTTGTAATTTGTAATCAAATAATTCCACTCCATCAATTAATCCTGAAAACATGTTGTATGCAGAGGATGACATATCGGCAGTAATTGATGCACCAATTACAATGTCTCTATACGATGTAATTTCTTCCAGTGTTTTTAATTCAATTTGACCCTTTTCAGTAACATATGGCACACCATCATGTTTTACTGTACCTTCCAGCGTACCATTCACATACAATTCAATTACAGTTTTGTTAAATCTAGCAGTAAGATGTGTCCAGGAGTCATCAGGTATTTCTGAATATGATTTCACTGTTGTCCATTTTATTCCATCAAATATTGCAAATTTTGCAATGTGTTTTGGATCTATTATATTGTTTATAGAAAGAATAAATGATTTTCCTTTTGATACAACAGTAAATTCAGGAGAACCTTGTGTATAGTTTGGTTTAACCCATGCAGCTATAGACATGTCATAGATGTATGTTGTTGCATTTGTTGCATTGGTTTGAACGAAATCCTGGTCACCATCTAGTAATAATGACGTACCATTGATTCCTTCTGTGGGATCAATTGTTGCATCATCATTGAAATTACCATTGTCAGTACCATTTTCAAACTGCCAAGCTTCTGTTGCATTTGGTGGTATAGAATCATTTGTAAAAACTAAACTAATTGAGTCAGTGATAGAACCAATTGATTTTAGTTTAGGGAACAGATCATTAACATTGTCTTGCGGTGTATTATCAACAGGACTGGTGTCAGTTGTACTACTTGAAATTAATACAGTACCATTTCCAAATTCTGGAATAGTTGGGTCATTGAAATAAATTTTTTCTGAGCTTGTATCAGTGGTACTACTTGAATAAATTATTACTTTATTATCAAATTCTTTTAT
This sequence comes from uncultured Hyphomicrobiaceae bacterium, assembly GCA_964402825.1. Lineage (GTDB taxonomy): Bacteria > Pseudomonadota > Alphaproteobacteria > Rhizobiales > Methyloligellaceae > UBA2767. Next base: position 853 of record CAYOEI010000484.1, on the reverse strand, counting down.
TAAAGAACTGGATTCTGGATCTTTAAGAAAGTCTTTAGGTGAATCTTCCGATAAATTGTTATCGAATGAGTTTTGTCCAAATGCTCCTTCCAAATAATATGATGTTAATGAAAATGGTGAGATTAAGATTGAGGAGAATAAAATCATTACAAAAAATAAAGCTAAAACGCGTCTAAGATGGTAAAGCCTAACTCGTCCAGTCTCTATTCGAATTAAAATAAAACTAGACAACATGATTAACAGAATCAAAAGTTGAGGATCATTGGTATCGATTAACTGAGATATCACATCTAATAGCTGGTCAGCTGCAAAGTCCGATTTTTTGATGAATTTTTCTAAATGTAGTTGGAATTCAGAATCGAATGTTTCACTTTGCCATAAAATGTCATGTTTTACTGCAACCAAGTTATACGCTGTTAAGTAATTAGAAACAATTGGAGCTCCGTTAATTAATTTTAGAGTAAATGGATTAGAGATTAACGTTTTGTTTTGATTGTTTTGTTGTTGTAAATTAATATCGCTTTGTGATTCTACCAAAGATTCTTTTAATAAATTAATTTTATCTTGTTCATCTTTTTTCTCCTCTAAAACACTTGTTACCTTAACAAAACTACCACGTTCTGCTCTATACTTTATTGTAAGTAATGTCTCTTTTAGTGCACTAGCATATGGAAGAATACCTTCTTGTGCCACCAATTCTACATGCCAGTCGCCTTTCACTGAATCAAGTGATGTTATTGAGAATCTCTCCAGTGCATTGTCAGCTCCTGAATATTTGACTCTGTAAATGTGGCCACCAATTATGACACTGTCAAGGCCTCCACGTCTGTCTGCAGTGGATTCATTTACAAGA
>CAYOEI010000483.1:0-2746 GCA_964402825.1 uncultured Hyphomicrobiaceae bacterium | reverse complement strand
CGTTTTTTGCGGGACGAGATCGGTACGACGTACATCCAGTTTATCCCGTGCGTGGAGCCCAAGGAGTTCAAGACGACTGCGCCGCACCACTGGGAGCAGCCGCGGAAAGTGAAGTTGGGAGACGCCGACGCTCGGCCTGGCGGGGCGAATTCCATTGTGACGGAGTGGTCGGTGGATCCGGTAGATTATGGTGATTTTCTTTGCGGGGTGTTCGACGAATGGCTTCGACATGACGTGGGCAAGGTGTACGTACAGATATTCGACGTGGCGCTGGGTCAGTGGATGGGGATGGGGTCGTCGCTTTGCGTGTTCGCCGAGACGTGCGGGGACGCGTTGGCGATAGAGCACGACGGGAGCATTTACAGCTGCGACCATTATGTGTATCCGGAGTACAAGCTGGGCAAGATTGGCGGCGAAAAATCGCTGAAGGAGATGGTGCAATCGCAGCGGCAGAAGCAGTTCGGATTGGCGAAGCGGGATAGTTTGCCGCAGTATTGCCTGGACTGCGAGGTAAAATTCGCATGCAACGGGGAGTGTCCTAAGAGCCGGTTTATCCATACGCCTGCCGGAGATGAGGGGTTGAATTATTTATGCTCGGGACTTCGGAAGTTTTTTAACCACGTTGATCCGTGGATGAAACGGATGGCCGTCGAGCTTCAGGCCGGCAGGCCGGCAGCGAATGTGATGAGACAAGCGCGGGGTCCGGTGCGGCGAAATCCCTCACGCCGCGGCGCAGTGCCGTTGCGGCGCAGGTAGCATTCATTGGGGGATTCTTCTGTTGGTCTAAATGGTGGGCAAAAAGTTTGCCCGCCCTACCCCTTGATCTACGAAAGCCAATAAAAAATGGAGCGGGTGTGTAAGCCGAGTTTTGTTGCCCCGCACTCATTTGGGCATGTTCACGGTTACCCATCGCTGGGCTTTGATGCCCAAATGAGTGCGGGACGGCGGTCATTTATCTGGACGGACGGTTACCCGCCCGCTCGCCTTTCGGCAGCGACCTACCCGAGCCTCATAGCGCGTCGGGCCGACACTGGGCTCTGTTTGGTCTTGCAGGGGGTGGGGTTTACCATGCCGGCGATGTCACCATCGCCGCGGTGCGCTCTTACCGCACCATTTCACCCTTACCTTTCGGCGGTGTATTTTCTGTGGCACTTTCCCGAGGATCACTCCCGGTGGCTGTTAGCCATCACCCTGCCCTGTCCTGCTCGGACTTTCCTCCCATTCCGACGAATCGGGATGAGCGACCGCCACACCCGCTCCATGGATATTATATCACAAATTGGATTGCGAAGTCTATGGGTGCGATTTCGCACTTTTTCTTTTGGTTGATTACTTTGCAACGCAGCCGCAGGGCCTGTGGTGCTCAGCTTGATGTTTTTTCGGCTTTCGGGCCATTTTTCTAAGTTGGCCAATCATCCAATATCGTTTCACAGGCCCTTAGAGCAGATCTTTTATGGTCCAAAAAGTGCGAAAGTTACCTATGGTAACCGATAAACTTATCCTATGGGAGATTCAGCAAAGAAGGCATTGAAGGCGGCAGCGAAGGCGACGAAGAAACAGGCCAAGGCTGAGCAGAAGGGCATCAAGGGGCAAGCGGAGTCGGCGGTCACCAGTTCCTCTGCGGAGGGGAAAGTGGGATCATCGAGGTTGGTGCGTTTTGCCGAAGGGGTTCGGGGGGTGCTGTTTCTGGTTTTCGCGGTGTCGCTGGTGATCGCGATCGTCCTGCCGGACATCGGGCAAACACTGGGGATGAGCGAGATTATCGGTAAGCTGATCGGGCACTGGATCGGTAAGGGGGTGCTGGTGGTGATCGCAGTGGCGTTTTTTATCTATGGGTTGAAATATCTGCGGGCGATTAAGTAGTGGAAAGGCGGATGTCACCATCGGCCCTACCCGCTATGCTCCTGTCAATGACGAGGGATGAGATTGCCGCGCCCGCTTCCTTTGGTCGCTCCTCGCAATGACAGGGGTGATGATCAACCAGTGGTGTCGAGTTCGATGACGTCGGTGCGGAGGTTCAGGGCGCGGTTGACGAGGGTGTCGGCGGCTTCGTTTTCTTCCCTGGAGACGTGCTGGAAGGTGACGCGCTTGAAATGTTCGAGTTGAGCCATGACCTGTTGATGGAAGTTCTTCATGGCCGGGTTTTTGACGCGGTATTGACCATTGAGCTGGCGAACGACGAGTTGGCTGTCACAATAGACGGTCAGCTGGGAGCCTTTGAGTCTTTGTGCTTCTTCGAGGCCTTTGAGGATGGCGCGGTATTCGGCGACGTTGTTGGTGGTGTCCCCGATGAAGTAGCCTGCTTCGAAGAGGGAGTGGCCGGTTTGGTCTTCAATCACGATTCCGATGGCAGCGGGGCCGGGGTTGCCTCTGGAACCCCCGTCGGTCCTGATGATCAACTGCATGATGAAAGACTCTACGTCGAGGGCTGGGGTTCGGCGAGTTCGAGGACAATGATCCTGCCGCAACTTGGACAGGGGATGACCTCGTCTTTGGTCATCAGGGTGTTGACCAGTTCGAGCGGGATGCTCATGAAACATCCGCCGCAGGTATGTTCGGTTCTTCGGCCCATTCGTTTCTTGACGATTTCGGCAAGGACTTCTCCGTCGTATCGGTCGGCGAGCTTGACAAAATTCATGCGGGTTTGCTCAGGGATCTGGGTGAAGGCTTCTTTCTTATCGCTCTGGAGATTCTGGATATCGTGGCGGAATTTGGTTTCTTTGTCTTCGTTCTCGATTTTCAGGTC
>CAYOEI010000482.1:0-3722 GCA_964402825.1 uncultured Hyphomicrobiaceae bacterium | reverse complement strand
GAATTCCTAGAAGCTGGCAAGAAGCGGCTGGCCGGCGATACGGCACGGGCAGCCAGTACCGATGAGGTCAAGGGTCTTCGGCGTGAAGCACGCGATCTCAAAGAGGTCGTAGCCGAACAAACCCTTGAACTGCGCCTCCTCAAAAAAAGCATGATCGGGGATGGGGAGGATATCGAATGAGGTATCCTGCAACCGAGAAGCTTGAGATCATCCGGCTCGTTGAGCAATCGCATCTGCCAGCCAAACGCACGCTGGATAAACTCGGCATTCCCCGCACGACATTCTACCGCTGGTATGATCGGTATCTCTCTGGCGGTGTGGAAGCGCTGGATGACCGCTCTCCCAAGCCAGGGCGTGTGTGGAACCGGATACGGAACTTGACATCCAATCCCTAGTAAGAGATCAGGCTGGACCCGAAGTGGACATTCCGCCAGTAGCTAATCACAAAGTGCAGGCCATCTATTTTGACGTCATGACCCAGATCCCATTCCATGATTTCGGAGGGTTGGCCTTCAGCTGCTGACAGCGTTCGATATAGATTTTGGCCAGATCATCATTCGGGTTCGCTGCCAAGGCCTCAGTAAATTTTTTTTTCGACTTGTCCCATTCACCAGCCCGGTATTTCAGAATGGCCTCGTTGAAATGCCCGGCATTGTCCATCAGATTGGGAAAGGTCTCTGGTGTGTGATAATCGAGCACTTCGAAAATCTTAACTGGCTCGGTCTTACCCTTCACCACTACCATATCAATGTCACGCAGCCGGTATGTTCCTTTAAGTTTCGCTCGCGTAAACTCGCTTATCAACACATGGGCTGAGTACTGCTTGCACGCCGATTCCAAACGGGCAGCGAGATTAACCCCATCGCCAATCATCGTATAGTCCATGCGTTTGGGTGAGCCAATATTTCCGGAAACGACAAGTCCGGTGTTGAGCCCCACACCATGGTCTATGGCCAACTTGCCATCCGCCTCGCGGGCGGTGTTCCACTCCCAGAGTTCTTCGACCATTGCGATGGCCGCCCGCACGGCCCGATCCTCGTCATCATCATGCGAAATGGGAATACCAAAACCGGCCATGATGGCATCGCCAATGAATTTGTCGAGCATGCCGCCTTCCCGGGTGATGCAGTCCACCATGATGGTGAAATACTCGTTCAGCATCTCCACGGTGCCTTGCGCTCCGAGCGCTTCTGTAAGAGTGGTGAAGCTACGCACGTCAGAGAAAAGCACCGTAATTTCGCTGCTCTTACCGCCGAGGATATTTTCCGCCTCGTTGCCGGTCAAGAGCTGGTCCGCAATGGCCGGATCGATGTAGCGTGACATTGTGGATTTCATGCGCTTTTCGGTCGAGATGTCCTCGATCATCACCATGGAACCGAGTTTCTCGTCCTTTTCGCCGACGAGTGGCAACACGTTAATGTTCGCAGAGATTGTGTCGTCGCCAAAATGTAGTTCGCAATCCATAAGCACGTCTGCAACACCGCGCTCTTCGACCTTTTTGACGCGTTCCGTGAGCCATGAATTTTCGCCTGCAAAAAACGTATCGACATTCTTGTGTATCACGTCGTCAGGTTCCGCATTCATAATGCGTAGGCCAGCTCCGTTGCAGGTGACGATGTTACCCTCTTCGTTCATGGTGATCACGCCATTCGACATACTTTCCAGCATGCTCTCGTTATAGTTTTTCATTTTTTGGACATCTTCAAACAGCTTGGCGTTTTCCAGCGCAATGGAAACTTGGGCTGTAAAAGCTTTGAGCCGGGTTTCGTCTTCATAAGAGAAGGCTCCGCCTTTTTTGTTCAAAGCCTGCGTGACGCCAATGGTCATACCATCCTTGTTTACAACAGGGACGCACAGGATCGAGCGGGTGAAGTAACCCGTCTGCTTGTCAAAGGAAGGATTAAACCGAAGGTCCGCATAGGCGTAAGGGATGTTTATGGTTTTGCCGGAAATAAAAACGGCGCCTGCAATCCCGGCATGGTTGGGCAATCTGATTTCGCCTAACACATCGCCCATGGTTACCCTAGAGAAAAGCTGTTCAGTTTTTTCGTCGTTAAGGAATAGCGTCGATCGATCCGCACTAAGCATGCGGGTCGCTTCTTCCATTACTTTGGTCAGCAAGCTGCCAAGCTCCAGTTCGGATGTCACGTCGGAGATCACGTTCATGAACTCGATCTCTTGTGCACGGGTCTTTTCCATTTTCTCAACGAACTGCTTACTTTGCAGGGTCAATGCAGCCTGAGCCGAAATTGCTTCCAATAGATCCAGATCTTTTTGAACGAATTTGCCCTTTTTCCTGTTGAGCGCCTGGGTGACACCGATCACTTCACCGCTTGCTGTTTTGACTGGTACGCAGGCCATAGATTTGGTGGTAAAGCCGCTCTTTTCATCAACCTGTGGATTAAAGCGCTCATCGCCATAGGGATCGGCAATAAGTTCGCCCACACCACTCTTAAAAACGGCGCCAGCAATGCCCACGTCGTTCAACATGCGGATTTCACGGGACATGGAACCTTGTGCAATGCGCGAATACAGCTCGCCAGTCGCCGGATCATTGAGAAAAAGAGTGCTGCGTTCTACGTTTAGTTCCTTTGAAATTATCTCAACAAGCGCCTCCAATGCATCATCCAGTCTGTCTTTAGCGGCAATCTTGCGTGACGCCTCAAGCAGCAATTCAGCCTTACGCAGGCTTTCTTGCGTTTCAGCCAAACGCCCGGCTCGTGATTTGGCAGGTTTGTGCAGCACTTTACGTGCCATGTTTTGTCTCCAACTTCTCTCTTAAAGCTGAGATGGTCGATTGCAGCTGCCGGCATTCATCGCGGGATGATTGCTCCAATTCTTCAATCTTGCTCTCATATTTGAAATTGATGCTATCGAGCTCTTCTCGTAAAGCTTTGGCCGTTTGGATCAGTTGCCTTATCTCTTCCTGGTCTTGCTGCAAGATCTCTTGCACTGCTTCGTCCTTCTCGTGGTTCAGGTTATCCAGCTCCTCACGCAAGGCCCGTGTAGTTTGGATGAGTTGACGCACTTCATCGTGGCGATTGGCAATTGCCTCTTGCACCGCCTGGTCTTTTTCATGATTCAAGTTTTCAAGCTCGGCCCGGAGAGCAACCGCTGTCTCATGCAGTTGAGTAATCTCGTCATGTCCTTCAGCGATCGCGCGTTGTACATTCTCTTGCCCTTCGAACTGCGTCGCCTCCAACTGCGAACGCAGAGCAACAAGCGAGTTCTTTAAATGTCGAATTTCGCTCCGTGCAGCGAGAAGCTCATCTGCTTGTGAAGATTGTTCCATGTATCACTCACACATTTACCAACCGCAAAAAAACTCACAACTAAAACTGTATCTCCCATCAGGACGTTAAGTCCAAGTTTCAACCAAACATTTCCGGAGGGCCTCCAATATTGGTGAGCCCATTGGCGATCAAGTTGATCAAGTATCCGGGAGTCGATTTGGTTAGCATCTGCCGAACGGCTCAAGTGCCGCTGACTTTAGTTTCCGGATCTGAAAGCGACCAATCTGCACAAAACCACTGAAGTCGGCTAGTGGCACTTAGCGGACACTGAGCACCAAGCCCAAGCACGTCCGCTATTGGGGGCAAAGCGGACATTGTGAGGATAGGTGATTGAACGCGACCGGCGCGAAGGATGTAAGCCGGGATCAGAAGGCGCAAGCGTATCGTGCGATTCACAATCGCTATCAGATCCTTAGACTTCGATACCCC
>CAYOEI010000481.1:0-23786 GCA_964402825.1 uncultured Hyphomicrobiaceae bacterium | reverse complement strand
CGGCCCTTTGTTCCCGGAACGCTGGCAACGGCAGTTCTCATGTGGTTCTGGCAGGATCTTGCCCTGTTTATTCCTTATAAACTGTAGGTGCGTGTCCTACTCATAGTCGCGCAGATCGGCGATTATCAGGCCATCATTTGGCAAATCTCCAGGCGCAACAAGCTCCACGCCGCCTTTCATCTTCGTGACCGTTCGCAGCGTCTCGGTAATCGCTTCCGCCAGGGAGTCGCTTCGGCGTCCGCATTCCGCTTTTAAAGTCATGATGTCCTGCGCTGCATCGCGCGAGATTTCGAGGCGTATGCGGCCCAACTCGCTGTGACGCTTGGCGATTTCGGCAACTTGTTCGGGCCTGATGAACATGCCCTTCATCTTGGCGGCCTGGTCGGCGCGGCCCATCCAGCCCTTGATGCGCATATTGGTGCGCCCACAGGGAGACGCGCCCTCCATGACCGCGGACAGATCGCCGGTGGCGAGACGGATCATTGGATAATCGGGACAGAAAGTGGTGACGACAACTTCACCCACCTCGCCATCGGCAACCGGGTCCCCGGTGCCCGGCTTTACGATTTCGACGATCGCGCCTTCGGCTACAATCATCCCTTCCAGGGCTTGGCTTTCGTAAGCCACGAGTCCAAGCTCGGCGATGGCGTAACATTGCAGGACGGCAATGCCGCGTTCCCGATATTCATCCCTGAGGGCAGGAAACAGCGCGCCGCCCGAAACCAGCGCCCGGGTAATGGAGGATGCGTCTTTGCCGGCCTCGCCGGCTGCGTCGAGCAGTACTTTGAGATAGTCCGGCGTGCCGCAATAGCCGGTGGGCTTCAGCCGCGCGATGGCCTCGATTTGCATCTCAGTATTACCGGCGCCAGCCGGGATCACCGCGCATCGAAGCGCCCGCGCGCCCGCCTCCAAAAGGAATGCGCCTGGAGACAGATTATAGGAGAAGCAATTGTGAATGATGTCGCCAGAACGGAACCCGGCGGCAAAAAAAGCGCGGGCGGTGCGCCACATATCATCGCCCCGTCCTTCGGGCTCAAAAATAGGACCGGGCGACATGAACAGGCGGCCATAGCTGCCAGTCGCTTTGGGGGCGAAGCCGCCAAAGGGCGGATTGGCTGCCTGATGTTCAGACAAAGTGGATTTACGAAGAACCGGCAGGGAGCCGAGAGCCGCGCGTGAATTGACGGTTGCGGGCTCGATGCCGTCAAGATGTTTGGCCCAGCCGGGGGCTTTTTCTATTACATTTTCGATAAGACCCGGGAGAGCGGAGAACAGGGCCTTTTCGCGCATCTCCGCATCGCGGCTTTCCAGATCATCGTAAAAATCAGTCATTGAGCACCTCCTCTCAGGCAGCGAGGTGCGCCTTAGACCAGCCAGCGCTTGCGGCGTTTGTAATGTTTTACATCGCGGAAGGATTTGCGATTCCCCCCGGAAACGCCGAGATAGAATTCCTTCACGTCCTCATTTTCACGAAGAGTTTTGGCATCGCCATCCATGACGACACGGCCATTTTCGAGAATATAACCATACTGGGCGTAACGCAGGGCCATGTTGGTGTTCTGCTCCGCCAGCAACACGCTTACACCCTGCTGGGTGTTGAGCAGCTTGACGATTTCGAAGATTTCCTCAACCAGTTGCGGCGCCAGACCCATGGAGGGTTCATCCAGCAAAATCATTTTCGGCCGCGACATCAGCGCCCGTCCGATCGCCGTCATCTGTTGTTCGCCGCCCGAAATATAGCCGGCCAGCGCGCTCCGCCGCTCCTTCAAACGCGGAAAATAGCCATAGACCAACTCCAGGTCTTCGCGGATCGAGGCCCATTTATTGCCGCGCGTATAGGCGCCGGTGAGAAGATTTTCCTCCACCGTGAGATGTTCAAAACAATGACGCCCTTCCATCACCTGAATGCAGCCGCGCTTCACCAGATCGTTGGGTGATTTGGCATGCACCGGTGCGTTTTCAAAATCTATGCTGCCCTTGGTGACAATGCCGCGTTCTGCGCCCAGCAGATTCGATATTGCCTTCAATGTCGTGGTCTTACCGGCGCCGTTGGCGCCCAGCAGGGCGACGATGCCCCCTTGCGGTACTTCCAGCGATACCCCCTTCAGCACCAGAATAACGTGGTCGTAGATGACCTCGATATTATTGACCGAAAGAATGGACGGCGGTGTCTCCACCGCCGTCCCCGGGCTCTTTTTTGCTTGAGCCATATTTCTTGACTACTTGCAGTCGCGAGGAGTGATGTTGTTCTCTTTCGCGAACTTTGCAGAGTCCTCGTCAATCAGCGGCTGGATGACATCCATATCCGGCTCATAGAAGTTTGAGACGATTTTCCACTGCTTGCCGTCCCACTGCTGAACCGCAACCTTGCGCGGACCTTCATGGTTGGCGCAGGTGATCTTGACGGGAATTGTGAACCCCCCAAGACCGAGCTCTTTCAGACGGGCTTCATCGACATCGAGGGCTTCCAGGCCATCGCGCATCATTGAGGCCGTGATCTCCTTGGTGCCGTGGATTTTCATCGCCGTGCGAACGGCTTCGGAACTCCACATTGCAGCCACCAGACCACGGTTGTAGAGCACTTCGCCAACGCGGTCCTTGAAGTCAGGATGAGGCGCTTTGCCGGCATCGTAGAGATACTTGATGATATCCCTATGCGCCTGGAAATTTTTACCGGGCTGATGGAAAGCACCAGCCAGATAGCCCTTCGCGGCAGCGCCGGCAGGCTTCACGTCATTTTCAGAACCTGACCACCATACACCGATGAAGCGATCCATCGGGAAACGGATGGAGGCGGCTTCCTTGATCGCCACCTGGTTCATGACGCCCCAGCCCCACATCAGGATCCAGTCAGGCTTGTCACGGCGAATCTTCAGCCATGTCGCTTTCTGCTCTTGACCCGGATGGTCGACGGCAAGCGCTTTAAAGGCAAAGCCGTGTTTCTCGGCCAGCTTCTCCAGGGTGCGGATCGGCTCCTTGCCATAAGCGGAGTTGTGATAGACAAGATGGATTTTCTTACCCTTGAGCTTGTCCATCCCGCCTTCCTTATCGCCGATATATTTGACCAGCGCGGAAGCCTGGCTCCAATAAGTCGCGGGGAAGTTGAAGATCCATTTGAAGATCTTGCCATTGGCGGCGGAGGTTCGGCCATAGCCCATGGAATGGATTGGGATCTGATCCACCGAAGCCTTGGGGATCAGCTGATAAGTGATGCCAGTCGAGAGCGGCTGGTACACGATAGCACCGTTGCCTTCATTTTTGGTCTTTTCGTAGCACTCAACACCCTTCTTTGTGTTGTAGGCGGTTTCGCAAGGCACAACCTTGATCTTGACGCCATTGATGCCGCCATCGCGCTCATTGAGCATGGTCCAGTAATCGGTCCAGCCATTGGCGAAGGGAATACCGTTTGGCGCATAGGGCCCGGTCCGGTAATCCATCGATGGAACGGTGAGTTCATAAGCACTCGCGGAACCTGCCGCGAGTGGCATCGCCACAACTGCCGTGGCGGCCGCTGCAATCCAGTTACGCAACTTCATAATAGTCTTCCTCCCAAATTGCGGTGCTTGAATAAGTCCCAGCACCTTGTCTTCAAGTGTAACGTGCGGCAATAATTGCTCAATCTTTTATTTACTCTCCTTTCACAATCGGCTGCTCTTACAGTTACAGTCAAATTTCATATTCCAGGCCTCTTAATGCGGGCCATTAATGGGGAAATGGCCAAAGTCTCATCTTCTCCTTGGTGATCTGCCACAAACGCGCAAGGCCATGCGGCTCCACAATCAGGAAGAAGATGATCAGCACTCCAAAGGTTGTGATTTCCAGATGCTTGGCGAACACCGCCGTCATGCCAAACCCATCGACCAACAGATTCTTGAGACCGATAGGCATCAGCACGATGAAGCCCGCGCCGAGAAACGAGCCCAGAATTGAGCCCAGACCGCCCACGATGATCATGAACAGCACGAGAAAAGACTCTTCGATCCCGAATGTTTCCCCTGATTCCGCCGCGCCCAGCCAGACGGCGAACATCAATGCGCCCGCAACGCCGATATAGAATGAAGAAATCGCAAAAGCGGTGAGCTTCATCATGAACGGGCGAATACCAATAAGCTCGGCCGCGATATCCATGTCGCGGATCGCCATCCACATGCGTCCAAAGCGGCCGCGCACGATATTCTTGGCCACCAGTGCAAACACGACAACAACGCTCAGCACGAACAGATAGCGCACGATCGGATCGGCCTTCTGGGTTGTTATCAGGAATCCAAGCACTTCGCGCGGCAGGACATTGATCTGACCCGTGGCGTTGTAATTGTAAAACCAGGGCACTTTGTAAAACAGCCAGATAAGAAAGAACTGCGAAGCAAGCGTTGCAACGGCCAGATAGAACCCCTTGATGCGCAAGGAGGGGAGCCCGAATAAAAACCCGACGAGTGCAGTGGTCAGCCCGGCGCCGCCAAGGACCAGGATCATGTCCAACTCCGGGAAGGACGTCATCAGCTTGTAGGATGAATAACCGCCGACGGCGAGAAAGCCGCCCGTGCCAAGCGATAGCTGGCCGCAATACCCGGTGAGAATATTCAGCCCCAAAGCCGCCAGCGAATATATCAGAAACGGGATGAACACGGCGTTTGCCCAATAATCATCAATGAAAAACGGCACGCCCACAAATGCGATGACCAGAATGACAACCATGCCCCAGCGATCCTGCGGAATGGGGAAGATCACCTGATCAGCGGCGTAGCTTGTTTTGAACAGACCGGATTCTCGATACAGCATGGCTTTATACTCTCTCGATAATCTTCTCGCCGAACAGGCCTTGTGGCCGGAACAGCAGGAAAACGAGGGCAAGGACATAGGCGAACCAGTTTTCTGTCGCGGTCAAGATACCGGGGTCGAATTCCACCCACCCGGATAACGCCGCTGCAACCAGTTCACCTGCAAAAACTTCAAACAACTTTTCACCGATCCCGATGATGAGCCCGCCGACAATAGCGCCGGGAATGGATGTAAATCCGCCCAGAATAAGAACCGGAAGCGCTTTGAGCGCAATGAGCGAGAGCGAAAACTGGACACCCGATTTGGCGCCCCACATGACGCCCGCGACCAGCGCGACGATACCGGCCACTGTCCAGACGATGATCCAGATCGTGCGGAGCGAAATGCCGACCGAAAGGGCGGCCTGATGATCATCCGCCACGGCGCGCAATGCCCGCCCGATTCGGGTTTTCTGGAAGAACACGGCGAGGATGGATACTAGCACCGCCGCGGTCCCGGCAGCGACCATTTCAATCTTCTCGATATAGAGATCATGAGTATCGAGCAGCCAGTCCCACGCGCCCTGCGGCAGCCCCAGATCGATGACCTTCACGTCCGAGCCCCACAAGATATCACCGACGCCTTCGAACACGTAAGTGAGGCCGACCATGGCCATGAACAAAATGATGTGTTCCTGATTCACCAGATGACGGAGAATTAATTTCTCGACCAGAACGGCGACGATGAACATGACGAAGATGGTCAGCGGTATCGCGGCCCATACCGGCAAGGCCATGGCCGGGTTATCAATATGCGTGAATGGCATCGTCCCGCTGAGCAAACCAACCAGGGTGAGCGCCGCAAACAGGGCCATGACCCCTTGAGAGAAATTGAACACGCCGGAAGCCTTGAATATCAGCACGAAACCAAGCGCCACCAGCGAATACATGATACCCGCGAGCGCCCCGCTGATCACGGTCTCAAGAAAAAACATCATTCAAATCCCCTCCCTTGAGGTCACGGCTCTCAGTCGTGGCTGACGCCCAGATAGGCGTCGATAACATCCTGGTTCTTCTGCACCTGTTGCGGCGTTCCGTCCGCGATCAGCACACCATGATCGAGAACAACGACCCGGTTCGACAGATCCATGACCACACCCATGTCGTGTTCAATCAGCGCGATTGTCATCCCCAACTGCTCGCACACATCTATGATAAAGCGAGACATTTCTCCTTTTTCTTCCAGATTCATGCCCGCCATCGGTTCGTCCAGAAGCAGCAAATCGGGTTCCATGGCCAGCGCCCGGCCAAGCTCGACGCGCTTCTGCAGGCCGTAGGGCAGTTTTCCAACAGGGGTGCGCCGGATGTGCTGAATCTCAAGAAAATCGATGATTTTTTCGACGAACTCGCGATGTTCCAGCTCTTCTTTTTTTGCCGGTCCTAAATAAAGCATCTGCCAGAAGATATTCGTCTTCATCCGCAATGCGCGCCCGGACATGATGTTGTCGAGCGTGGACATTCCCTTGAACAGCGCTACATTCTGGAAAGTGCGGGCGATGCCCTGGGACGCGGCGATATACGGGCGCATGTCGTGACGCTTCTTCCCCTTGAAGCTGATCGTCCCTTCCTGGGGGTGATAGAAGCCGTTGATCACGTTCAGCATTGACGTTTTGCCGGCGCCGTTCGGCCCGATAATGGCGCGTATCTCACCCTTCCTGATATCGAAACTGACATTGCGGATTGCTTTCACGCCGCCAAACGACAGCGATACTGAATCGACCGCGAGCAGCGTCACTGCCTTGTCATCAGATTTTTTTTCCTTGACGTTCATTCTGCGGCCGCCTGTCTCAGCGCGGAGGGATCAGGCGTCATATCGATGATTTTCACATCCCCATCGATCATGCCCTTGCGGCCATCCTCAAGGGTGACCTCGGTTGATATGTTGCAATTTTTCGATCCATCATAGAGCGCCTTGATCAATGGCGCATAGCGGTCGGCGATGAAGCTGCGGCGAACTTTTTGGGTGCGCGTCAACTCGCCGTCGTCGGCATCAAGTTCCTTGTGCAGGATCAAGAAGCGCCGGATTTGCGACCCGGCAATATCAGGTTCGCTGGCAAGGCTCGCATTCACCTCGATCACATTCTGTTCGACGATTTTGTAAACATCGGGATGGGCGGCCAGTTCCTGATAGCTGCCATAGACGATGTTGTTTCGCTCGGCCCAGTTTCCAACCGCAATCAGATTGATATTGAGCATCACGGCGCAATAATCGCGACCGTCTCCATAAGCCACCGCTTCACGGATATAGGGGAAAAACTTGAGTTTGTTCTCGATGTATTTCGGCGCGAATATCGTCCCGTCCCTGAGCTTGCCGACATCCTTGGCCCGGTCGATGATTTTCAGATGCCCGGTTTCGCGGTCGAACAGTCCGGCATCTCCGGTCTTGACGAAACCGTCTTTGGTCATGGTCTCGGCGGTTTGTTTCTTGTCTCGGAAATATCCGGTGAACATTCCTGGTGATTTGAATTGCACCTCGCCATTTTTTGCGATGCGAAGCTCAACACCCGGGGCGGCCGGTCCCACCGTATCGGCATGAATTTCACCATCCGGCTGGACGGTCACATAGAGAAAGGCTTCGGTCTGGCCATAAAGCTGCTTCAGGTTCAAACCCAAGGAGCGGTAGAACTGGAACAAATCAGGGCCAATTGCTTCGCCGGCGGTATAGGCGACGCGAATGCGCGAGAACCCAAGACGGTTCTTGAGTGGCCCATAGATCAGAAATCCGCAAATGGCGTAGAGCAGGCGGCCGGTAGCGGTCACCGGCTTGCCGTTCAGAATGTCTTCGCCATAGCGCCGCGCGATATCAATAGCAGTATGATAGAGCCACCGCTTGAAGCGGCTCGCATCCTCCATACGAATCTGTATCTGGGTCAGCAAGGTCTCGAACACGCGCGGCGGCGCAAAATAAAATGTCGGTCCGATCTCGCGCAAATCCTCCTGTACCGTCTCCGCGCTCTCCGGGCAGGCGAGGCAGAAACCCGCGACCATCCCTTGAGCATAATTGAGATAGTGGTCGCCGACCCATGCCAGCGGCAAATAAGCGAGCGCCACGTCATTCTCGTTAAGGGAATCGAATTTGACGGTGCTCGATGCCGCTTCAATGCAGCGGCTGCCGGTAAGCCGCACGCCCTTAGATTTGCCGGTGGTGCCCGAGGTATAGAGTATCACCGAGATGTCGGATCCCTTTCCCTTACCGATCTCCGTCACCCAGCTTTCACTGGCCTTGGCGGATTTTTTCAATTCCCCCCGGCCCAGTTTCTGGACGGCGACGAAGGAGCGGATATGACCCTGCCTATAGTCTTGCAGTCCGCGATCTTCGTCGAAGATGATTTCCTTGATTGACTTCACCTGGCCTGAAACCGACAGGACCTTGTCGACCTGCTCCTGATTTTCAGCCATCACGAAGGAGACCGCCGCGTGCTTGAGCACAAAGGCCATCTCATCGGCAACTGCATCCTGAAAAACCGGCACGGGCACCGCGCCCAGGCTTTGGGCGGCAAGGAATGTCCAGTAGAGGCGGGGCCGGTTATCGCCGATGATGGCGATTGAATCACCGTGCTTCAGTCCCATTTTTTTCAGGCCGAGTGCAAATGTCCGGACTTCTTCAAGTACCTCAGCCCAGGTCCAGGTTTGCCAGATTCCGAGATTTTTTTCTCGCATGGCCGGACGGTCCGCGAAAATATCCGCATTGCGCAGCAGCAGTTTCGGAAAAGTATCCGCACATGCAGAACTCTTGGCCGTCACGTCCTTGATCCTCCCAAATCAGGCGCATTGATTGCGCTTTATTTCATCGCAGCTGTTCGTTGTTATTCTTATTCAGCTTTCCCCTACATCAAATCGCATCCGATCAATCACATGACAAGCCCGTACTTGACAGACATGAAGGGACAATCACTAATAGTTTCGGGTTTTCCTGCTTCTCCGCAAATCCTTGTTTTTTCAGTGGTCGAAACTGTTATGTCTGGCCCGGCTTCTCCTCGCTTCATTACAGTGTAGACTCGTTTTTCTTATTCTCCGTAATTCTTTAACCGATCGAGATCGAGCGCAGTCAGCTTCCCCTGTTCGACGCTCAGCAATGACGCATCCTGCAGGCATTGCAAGCTCTTGTTCGTCGCCTGACGGGACAGGCCGCACAAAAGCCCAAGTTCTTCCTGTGAGATGGTGATGCTGAGCCCGCCTTCGGGATAGAGAACCGGATTGAAGAGCCAGGCGATATTTCGCGCCAGCCGCGCCGGCGCGTCCAGCATCCTGTCATACTCAACGAGAGCTATGAACTGGCCCAGCCGCTCGTTCAGCTGGCGAACCAGAAAACGATTAAAAGCAACGCTGTTCTCGAACAGCCACAAAAAGGTCGTGCGGTTCATCAAGGCGATTTCGGTGTGGCGAAGAGCGATAAGATCATACATCCTCGCCTCTCCTTTCAGCACGGTTCCCTCGCCAAACCAGCCACCGGCGCGCAGACCGGCCAGTGTGACCAGTTTGCCTGAAATCGACGTTGTGCCTAATTTGATCAAGCCGGATACGACCCCGGTCCACGAGTCCAGCTGATCGCCGCGATGGCAGATATATGTGTTTTTTGGATAGGTGTGGAGTGTGATGCCCTGCCGGGCGCGCTCGAAATCGCTCTGATCAATATCATGTGACCAGAAGGCGATGGATCGCAGGCGTTCTGGCGTGATCATAAATTATTTCCGCAACTGATTGCCGTACAGGAGATATGCTCCATTGTCAGTATGCACATCTGGGATAACACATCTCAATCCCCCCAAAGTTATAGGTAAGGAAATTACGTGCATGAGCCCGGAAAGGTGCTCAGTTTAAAACCGCCGGTAAATCCGATAATGAGGTCATCACCGCCTTGGGTACGCCTGGCAGTTTTTCCGCTGGTTGACCAAAGCGGTTGAGATGCGCCACCTGAAAACCAAAATCAGCCGCCCCCGAAGCATCCCAGGCATTTGCGGAAACAAAGCAGATTTGGCGGGGCAAAACGCCCATCCGGTCCACGGCCATCTGATAGACGCGCGCTGAAGGTTTGAAGATTCCAACATCTTCCACCGACATCACTTCATCCAGCTGTTTAGCAAGACCTGAATTATTTACGGCCGCTGTCAGCATGTCCAGGGAACCGTTCGACAAAATGCCGGTGGCGTAACCTGCTTTTTTGAGTTTTTGCAGCGTGGCGATGGCGTCGGGGTAAGCATCGAGCGTCAAATAGAGGTCCATGAGACGCTGGCGAATATCGGGATTATCGATATCGTGGGCAGCGAGTGCATAATCCAGGCCATCCCCCGTCACCCGCCAGAAATCCGTATAAGCATCCATCAAGCTGCGCAGCCAGGTATATTGAAGCTGTTTGGCGCGCCACATATCTGACAGGGACTGGGCGTTGTCCCCAAGCTCGTCGGCAATTGCCGCTGTCGGCGCGTGAATGTCAAAAAGCGTGCCATAAGCATCGAATACACAGGCCTTGACGTTCTGTATTTTTGACATGGGCTGTCTCCTAAACGAGGAACACGGAACTCAAGGGAAAGACTAGCAATGCTTACGGCCAGCGAGAAAGGGCTGAGATGTGAAAACACCTGTTCTATCTTGAAAGACCCAGATAGAGACCCGCCTGCGCATTATTTCCCGGTTTGCGTTTCCAGAAATTTGATCATGCCGGAAAAGTCCGCGCCGCCATCTCCCGCCTCCACCATCGCGCTGTAAAGCTCGGTAGCATGTTTTCCCAGCGGGGTGGCGGTATTGGTGTCGCTGGCCGCTTCCTGCGACAGGCCCAGATCCTTCAACATCAGCGCGGCTGCAAATCCTGGCTTGTAGTCATTGTCCGCCGGGCTTTGAGGGCCGACGCCCGGAACCGGGCAATAGGTATTGACCGACCAGCATGAACCCGACGCGGTAGAGACAACGTCAAACAGCGCGGATTGTGACAGGCCCAGCTTTTCCGCCAGCGAGAAAGCCTCACAGGCGCCGATCATGGAAATTCCAAGCAGCATGTTATTGCAAATTTTTGCCGCCTGCCCGGCGCCGCCATCACCGCAATGGACTGACCGGCCCCCCATTACATCGAACAGCGGCGCGCCCTTCGTGAAAGCAGCCCTCGAGCCGCCAATCATGAACGTCAAACTGCCGGCTTCCGCTCCGCCGACACCGCCTGAAACCGGTGCGTCGAGACACATCACGTCTTTTTCATCAGCGCCGTTATGAATTTTGCGTGCGGCCGCAACATCGATCGTTGAGCAATCGATCAGCAGGCTCCCCGTCGCCATAACGCCGAGGACTTCGTTGGCAACCGTTTCCGCAATTGCGCCGTTCGGCAGCATCAGGATGACGATTTCGGCGCTTTCTGCGACACCGGCATTGCTGTTTGCAATCGACAGTCCACTCCCGGCGGCAGCGTTGCGCGCATCGGCGCTGACATCATATCCAGACACCTCATGCCCGGCAGTGATGAGATTCAGCGCCATGGGTACGCCCATATTGCCGAGACCGATAAATCCAATTTTTGTCATTTATTCTCTCCAAATCGCGGTCTTGTGGCCTATGCCACCTTGTAAACTATGCCGTATTCCATTTCTGCTCACTTGGAGCAACCTGCGTTCAAGCGAACGCAGGTAAGCTGCTCCAGCTATGATGAATTGATCAAATTATCCCGATTTCAAATGGTTCCAGTTGAAAGCGGTTTGATCGAGAGGAGCAAGAACACTCTCGACCATTTCTGAGCTTACTTCTTCAAGGGTGGCGGGCCGCCAGTCGGGCTTCCTGTCTTTGTCGATCACCAGGGCGCGGATGCCTTCCAGGAATTCATGCCCCGTCAAGGCGCGGTGCGCATAGCAATATTCAAGTTCCAGACACGCCTCCAGATCCGGCAACCTGCGGGCTTTGTGTATCGCAGCAAAAGTTGTGGCCACCGCCAGCGGTGAATTTTTCCGGATCATGTGCATGGTTTTGGCAGCCCATTCATCTCCGCAATCCGCCATCTCGTCCAGCCGCCGCATACAGCCCAAAATGTCTGGCGCTGAAAATACATCGGCGATTTTATCCTGCAGCGCCGCCAGTGCGCCATCGGGGGCATTTTCGGAAATTAGCGCGATGGCAACATCCGGTTTCTCGCCATTGCCAAACCTCTCGATGAGTTTTGGCAAAACCTCGCTTGGCACATAGCTGTCGGCGAAACCGGCGAAGATCGCATCCGCCGCATTCATTCTCGCTCCGCTCAGCCCGAGATAAAGTCCGGTTTCGCCAGGCGCGCGCGAGAGAATATAGGTGCCGCCCACATCGGGAATGAAGCCAATGGAAGCCTCCGGCATAGCCAGCATGGTTTTTTCAGTAACGATGCGGTGTGACCCATGCGCAGATACACCAACGCCTCCGCCCATGGTGATGCCGTTCATGACCGCGATGTAGGGTTTTGGATAAGACGCGATCATCGCATTGAGGCGATATTCGTCGCGCCAGAACAAGCGGCCCGGTTCGGGGTCTTTAAGTCCGGTAAAATAGAGATCCTGAATATCGCCGCCGGCGCAAAATGCGCGGTCCCCCTCGCCATCAATGAGAACTGCCTTAACCCCCCCATCTTCACGCCAGGTAATCAACGCCTTTTCCATTTCCAGAGACATGGCATGGGTCAGCGCGTTCAACGCTTCGGGGCGGTTGAGGCGCATGCGGCCAAGCGCGCCCTCCCGCCAGACGATCAGGTTTTCCGACGAGTCTTCGGGGCCATTCATATGCGGCCCTCTTCCAGGAGGTGACGCGAGACGATGAGGCGCATGATCTCATTGGTTCCTTCCAGGATCTGATGCACGCGTAAATCGCGAACGATTTTTTCAATCCCGTATTCTGAAAGGTAGCCATAGCCGCCATGGAGCTGCAGCGCGTCGTTGGCGACCTTGAACGCGATGTCGGTGGTAAACTGCTTGGCCATGGCGCAGAATTTTGTCGCGTCGGATGCATCATTATCGAGCTTCCAGGCTGCCTGTCTCAGGAATATGCGCGCGGCCTGTAATTCAGTTTCCATATCGGCAAGTTTGAATTGCAAGGCCTGAAAACTGGCAAGCGTCTTGCCGAAGGCTTGGCGCTCCTGCATGTAGCGAACCGCCTTGTCGAGCGCGCATTGGGCCGCGCCCAGAGAACAGGCTGATATGTTCAAACGCCCCCCGTCGAGGCCCATCATCGCATATTTGAAGCCAGCACCTTCTTCTCCAAGCAGATTGGTGGCCGGCACCCGGCAATTATTGAATTGCAGCTCGGAGGTGGGATGTGCGTTCCACCCCATTTTCTTTTCATTGGCGCCGAACGAGAGGCCTTCAGTCCCGTTCTCGATTAGAACAGATGAAATGCCCTTTGGACCTTCGCCGCCGGTGCGGGCCATCACGATGTAGATATCTGTAAAACCGCCGCCCGTTGTGAACGCTTTTGAACCATTCAGGACCAGTTCATTCCCCTGCACTCTGGCGCTGGTGCGCAAGGCGGCGGCATCCGAGCCGGAACCAGGTTCGGTCAGGCAGTAGCTGGCGAATGCCTCCATCTTGCAGAGTTTCGGTACCCAATGGGCACGCTGATCCTCCGATCCAAAACTGTCGATCATCCAGGCGCACATATTATGGATGGAGAGAAAGGCGGCGATGCTCGGGCAGCCATATGACAGCCCCTCGAAAATGAGGGTGGCGTCGAGCCGTGATAATCCCGACCCGCCATGTTCCTCGCTCACATATGCCCCCGCCATGCCAAGCCCGGCACTTTCACGCAAGACATCTACGGGGAGTGTCTTCGTCTGGTCCCACTCGATCGCGCGGGGCGCCAATCGATCTTCGGCAAAAGTACGCGCCATATCGAAGATGGCGATTTGCTCTTCGGTTAATGCAAAGTCCATGGAACTCAACTCCAAACTTAAATTCAATTCGCTGCCGTCATGCGGACTTAACAGCTTCGAGTATGGACACATAATTTGCGACCGCCACGCCGCCCATATTGAATATGCCGGCCCGGTCAGCTTTTGCGAGCTGCATTTCACCCGCCTCGCCGCTCAATTGCATGGCGCAAAGAACGTGCATGGAAACCCCGGTGGCGCCAATCGGGTGCCCTTTTGATTTCAGTCCGCCCGATACATTTACAGGAAGCTTGCCGTCAATATGCGTCCAGCCCTCGGCCAGCACCCTTGCTCCTTCACCCGGTTTTGCCAGTCCCATCGCCTCATATTCAATAAGCTCGGCAATTGTGAAGCAGTCATGGGTCTCGATGAAGGAAAGATCATCCAGCGCGATGCCCGCGCTATCAAGCGCCCGGCTCCAGGCTTCCCGGCAGCCTTCGAATTGAAGGACATCGCGTTTCGACATGGGCAGGAAATCCTGCGCATGGGCGGCGGCGCGAAACGCGACAGCCTTTTTGCAGCCCAGAGCGGTTTGATAGTCAGCCAGCACAAGAGCCGCCGCGCCATCTGAAACCAAAGAACAGTCGGTTCGCTTCAGAGGGCCGGCAACATACGGGTTTTTCTCGCTTTGCGTCCGGCAAAACTCAAACCCGAGATCTTTGCGAATCTGCGCATATGGATTTTTGACGCCGTTGCGGTGGTTTTTGGCGGCGATGGCGGCAAGCGCATCGGACTGGTCTCCATAGGCCTGAAAATAGGACTGCGCGATGTTGCCGAAGACACCGGCAAACCCGGCAGGCGTATCGCCATCTTCGGGCAGATAGGATGCTTTTAGAAGATTTTCACCGATTTCCGGCCCTGGCGTAGCGGTCATTTGCTCGACACCGACCACAAGCACAAAACGGGCCTGGCGCGCGGCGATGGATTTCAAGCCCTGATGGACAGCAGCCGATCCCGTTGCGCAGGCATTTTCGACGCGCGTTGCAGGCTTGAAGCGCAGATCATCGGATGCCTGCAGGACGAGCGAAGCGGTAAAGTCCTGTTTGGAGAACCCGGCATTGAAATGCCCCAGAATAATCTCATCGATGTCGCAAGGGCCGATACCGGCGTCGGCAATTGCGTCTTGTGTAACTTTTGTAATCAGGCTCTCAACGCTTATCTCCGGCGCCTTGCCAAACTTTGAGTGCGCCCACCCGACTATCGCAGCAGTCATGACCCAACTCCTTCATTCATGCCAGTTTCTTCAGGCATCCCAGTTTCTTCCGGGCGCAGCAAAAGCAGGAGCGCTCCATTCGCGACCTGATCGCCAGCGCTAACCAGCACTTCGGCAATGGCGCTATCGCGCGGCGCCTTGAGGGCGTATTCCATCTTCATGGCTTCAAGGACGATCAAAACCTCGCCTTTCGATACCTGCTTGCCAGCCACTACATTCACCAGTTTTACAAGCCCTGGCATTGGCGCGGTGATTGCATCTCCGCCGATGGCGTCATCACTATAGCTCTGCGAGCCATAGTGCCCGAAACGAATGGTTTCCCCTTTCGCAAAGAGCGTTACGGCATCGCCGTCAGCTGCAAATCCCACCTCAAGCTCGCTGTCATTGATGGCCAGCCTTACCCGGTTTTCGCTCATACTCAAGATGACAGGTGACAGAGTGTCATTTTTTTTAATTTCGACCTCGAAGCGTTTGCCGCCGCAATCCGCAACCAGAATATCAAGCCGTTTGCCCTCAACGATGAACCGTGCGCTCTGTTCGGCCCGGCCCCAGAGGCGCAAGCCGCGAAGGCTGGTCCATGGATCCTCTGGCTGCCCGTTCGCGCCGCCGATATGGCCAAGGCTCACCAAAGCGGCGACTGCGATCAGCTCTTGCGGTATCCCATCGTGAATGGTCAGTGCGCCCGGATCTCGCTCGATGAGGCCGGTATCGGCATTGCCCGCGGCAAAAGCCGGGTGGGCGGCGAGCCTGCCCAGGAATGCGGTATTGGTCGCGGGACCGGCGATCTCGACCTCGCGCAACGCGGAGCGGAGAAGTGTCCTGGCTGAGTCACGATCCTTGCCATGGACGATCAGCTTGGCAATCATCGGGTCGTAATGGGGGGTGATCTCATCGCCCTCCCGAACACCGGAGTCGATCCGCACCCGCTCATTTATGTCAGGAAAGCGCAAATGGGTAATGCGCCCGGTCGCGGGCAGGAACCCGCTGGCCGCATCCTCGGCGTAGATGCGCGCCTCGATGGCATGGCCGGTGATTCCCAGATCCCCCTGAGCGAAGGGTAAAGCCTCACCAGACGCCACTTTGAGCTGAAGCTCGACCATATCAAGGCCGGTGATTGCCTCTGTGACCGGATGTTCGACCTGGAGGCGCGTGTTCATCTCCATGAAATAGAAACCATCAGGGCGCAGGCCTTCCGAAGCGTCGACAATAAATTCGACCGTTCCAGCCCCTGAATAGCTGATCGCCTTAGCGGCCCTAACCGCCGCCGCTCCCATAGAGCTGCGCATCTCATCGCTCAGACCAGGCGCCGGCGCTTCCTCGATAACCTTCTGGTGGCGGCGCTGGAGTGAGCAGTCGCGCTCAAAGAGATGGACGATATTTCCATGGTTATCGCCAAAAATCTGGATTTCGATATGCCGGGATTTTTCAAGATATTTCTCGATCAGGCAGTGGGAATCGCCAAATGATGAAGCGGCTTCACGCTGGGCTGCTTCCAGCGCCGGAACAAAATCGTCCGGTCTATTGACGCGCCGCATGCCCTTGCCGCCGCCGCCTGCCCGCGCCTTGATGAGGACGGGATAGCCAATCCGCTCCGCTTCGAGTGCGAGAAATTCAGCATCCTGATTTTCGCCGTGGAATCCGGGTACGACCGGGACACCCGCCCGCTGCATCAGGGTTTTGGCGGCGTCTTTCAGTCCCATGGCCCGGATGGCGGAAACCGAGGGGCCTATAAATATCAGCCCCACCGCCTCGGCCGCTTCCACAAAAACCGGGTTTTCTGACAGGAAGCCATAGCCGGGATGAATTGCTTCCGCGCCAGTTTCCTTGGCCGCCTCAATGATACGCTCTGCGCACAAATACGACTCTTCCACCTTGGCAGGCCCGATATTCACCGCCTCGTCCGCCATGCTCACATGCAATGCGTTCCTGTCCGCATCGGAGTAGACAGCAACCGTACGGACGCCAAGACGCTTTGCAGTCCTGATGATGCGGCAGGCGATCTCGCCGCGGTTGGCAATAAGAATTTTCTTAAAAACCACAAGCACCTCACATCCGGAAGATGCCGAAGCGCGTCTTGGGTATTGGCGCATTGAGGGCCGCTGAGAGCGACAAGGCCAGAATTTCGCGCGTCTTGCGCGGGTCTATGATGCCGTCATCCCAGAGCCTGGCAGAGGCGTAGAGCGGATGGCTCTGATCCTCGAACATCTCAATTGTCGGCCGCTTGTATGCGGCTTCTTCTTCCTCTGTCCAGGTCCCTCCCTTGCGCTCAATCCCGCTGCGCTTGACGCTTGCGAGCACTCCCGCCGCCTGTTCGCCGCCCATGACGGCGATCCGGGAATTCGGCCAGCTCCATAAAAAACGGGGTGAAAAGCTGCGCCCGCACATGCCGTAATTGCCCGCGCCATATGAACCGCCGATCAGCATCGTGATCTTGGGAACGGCTGAGGTGGCGACGGCGGTTACCAGCTTGGCGCCATGCTTGGCGATGCCATCCGCCTCATATTGCCTGCCGACCATGAAGCCGGTGATGTTCTGCAGAAAAACCAGCGGTATCTTGCGCTGCGAACACAGCTCAACAAAGTGAGCGCCCTTCAATGCGCTTTCAGAAAACAAAACGCCATTGTTGGCGATGATGCCGGTAAGCATGCCGTGGATATGCGCAAAGCCGCAGACGAGCGTTTCACCAAAACGCGCCTTGAACTCGTCGAACCGCGACCCATCGATGATCCGGGCAATTATCTCGCGCACGTCATAAGGGGTTTTGGTGTCGGCGGGGACAATCCCGAGAATTTCTTCTGCGTCGAACAGCGGTTCCTCCACGCTTTGCAGGCCCTCAAGCACTCTTTCTTGACGGTTGAGATTTGTGACCACACTGCGCGCGAGCTCCAGCGCGTGAAGATCGTCATTCGCCAGGTGATCAGCAACACCAGACAGACGCGTGTGGACATCTCCGCCGCCCAGTTCCTCGGCTGTGACAACTTCGCCCGTTGCGGCCTTAACCAGCGGCGGGCCGGCGAGGAAGATGGTTCCTTGTTCCTTCACGATGATGGTTTCATCGCTCATCGCGGGAACATAAGCGCCGCCCGCAGTGCATGAACCCATCACCACGGCGATCTGCGCGATGCCCTTGGCCGACATCTGCGCCTGATTGAAAAAGATGCGCCCAAAGTGATCGCGGTCGGGAAACACTTCATCCTGGTTCGGCAGATTCGCGCCGCCAGAATCCACCAGATATATGCACGGCAGCTCGTTGGCCTGCGCGATCTCCTGGGCGCGCAGATGCTTTTTAACGCTTAAGGGATAATAAGTTCCACCCTTCACCGTCGCATCATTGGCGAGCACCATCACCTCCTGGCCTGAGACGCGGCCCACGCCGGCAATGATACCGGCCGCGGGCACTTCGCCATTGTAAAGTCCGTTTGCCGCAAACAGACCGATCTCGAGAAATGGCGAACCCGGGTCGAGCAGGCTTTGCACCCGCTCTCGCGGCAGCATTTTACCGCGTGAAACATGGCGCTCGCGTGCGCTCTCGCCGCCGCCCTCGATAGCGCGGGCAGCAGCCCTCTCAACGGTTTCAATCTGCCTCATCATGGCGGAACGATTGTCAGCAAAGTCTTGCGAGCGCGGGGAGATTGATGAGGTGAGGACCGCCACGTTACATCGTCTCCTTGAAAATCTCGCGTCCGATCAGCATGCGGCGAATCTCCGATGTGCCGGCGCCAATCTCATACAGCTTTGCATCTCGCAGCAGCCTGCCCGTCGGATAATCGTTGATATAGCCGTTCCCGCCCAGCACCTGAATTGCTTCGAGCGCCATCTGTGTTGCTTTTTCCGCCGCATAGAGAATGCAACCGGCGGCGTCCTTGCGGCTGGTTTCGCCGCGCTCGCTTGCTTTCGCCACCGCATACACATAGGCGCGGCATGCATTCATGGTGACATACATATCGGCTATCTTGCCCTGCATCAGCTGGAACTCACCGATCGGTTGGCCGAATTGTTCGCGTTCATGGATATAGGGCACCACCACATCCATGCAGGCGGCCATGATTCCAAGCGGACCGGCGGCGAGCACAATGCGCTCATAATCAAGACCGCTCATCAGGATGCTCACCCCGCCGCCCTCCTCACCCAGAATATTCTCATAGGGCACCTCGCAATTCTCAAACACGAGTTCACAGGTGTTGGAGCCGCGCATACCGAGCTTGTCTAGTTTCTGGGCTGTCGAAAACCCGGCCATGTCATTCTCGATCACAAAGGCAGTAATGCCGCGCGATCCGGCATTAGGGTCGGTTTTGGCATAAACGATCAATGTATGGGCATCGGGTCCATTGGTGATCCACATCTTGGTTCCGTTGAGAACGAAACAGTCATTTCTCTTTTCGGCCCTTAGCTTCATAGAAACGACATCGGAACCCGCCCCGCTCTCGGACATGGCGAGGGAGCCGACATGTTCGCCGGAGATCAGTTTTGGCAGGTATTTCTGTTTCTGCTCGTCAGTTCCGTTGCGCTGGATTTGGTTCACGCAAAGATTCGAATGAGCGCCATAGGACAGGCCGACCGAAGCCGATGCGCGGGATATCTCCTCCATGGCTATGCAATGAGCGAGATACCCAAGCCCGGCTCCGCCATATTTCTCATCGGACGTTATGCCGAGCAGGCCAAGCTCACCCATTTCGTGCCACAGCTCATTCGGAAATTCGTTACTGACGTCTATTTGCGCGGCGCGCGGGGCTATCCGCTCCTGCGCAAAGCGATGCACCATATCGCGCAGGGCTTCGGCATCTTCGCCCAGAGAGAAACTCATCACCTTATCGAACATGCCCGCCCCCTCCCGGCACTGATGCACTTCGCACTTGAACCTGATACCTCTTTTTCCCGATGTCGTAATTTATTTTTATGAAATGGAATTTTAATTCACAACCCGCCATTGCAGCTCTCAACGAGGGTCAGCCACTTTAACCTGTTACGCCTTACTGCCGGAATGGAGGCTCAAGAACTCGAATGACTGGGGCTGAGCTATCGGATTATCTGGGGGGTATCTGGTGGAGGAAGGCAATAGAGAAGGGGTCACTACACAACAGAACGCGCCTTCCCCCGCCAGATTTGAACCAGCAACGCAAAACCTGAGAGCCGGTACATCAAGGATACTAGCAATACCCTTGCCAACATTGGATAACGGTTAAAATTTCAACATATTGTGCCGAACTTCGATTAAATTGCCATATGTTGTGTATTGCCTGACCAGATGGCGCATCTGGATATGGCTGGTTAGGCAAGGATAACCCTCTGCCCGGCAGAAGTTTCCCAGGGTAATTGCAGCTTGGAAGTGGTCTAACGGATAGCGACCCTGACCCATTTCGTCAGAAATTCACCAAGCCAGTGACGCTGACGCTGACCATAATGAAGATGTCCGCTGCGATGCGCCGGGCCGGGCCGGGCGCCGGGCATGACCAGCCGGTAAGCGGAGCGGGTGACCCAGCGGTTCATCACCATCTGAGTTATTTCCGGGTGAAATTGCAGGGCAAAAGCCTCGCCATGGCGAAAAGCCTGATGCGGGAAATAATCACCCTCAGCCAGCAGAACGCTTGTCTCCGGCACGGTGAA
Organism: uncultured Hyphomicrobiaceae bacterium; assembly: GCA_964402825.1. Taxonomy (GTDB): domain Bacteria; phylum Pseudomonadota; class Alphaproteobacteria; order Rhizobiales; family Methyloligellaceae; genus UBA2767. The sequence continues at coordinate 3,286 of CAYOEI010000481.1, read as the reverse complement.
CCCCTCCCGGTGCCACTGATAAACATGATCCGGCCAATTCAAAACTTCTGAACCTTGCTGCGTCGGCCTTATCGGATAATAGCCATGCTCAACAAAGCCCCCGGCGTGCGCGCGTACCTGTCCCCCCAGATGCAAGGCGAGCATCTGTGCGCCAAGGCAGATTCCCAAAAATGGTTTTTCTTCCTTCAACGCGACTCCGATCCAGTCAATTTCCCGACGGATAAAATCATCGGTGTCATTGGCGCTTTGAGGTCCGCCAAAAATTACGGCTCCGGCGTGGTCTTCAAGCGTTTCAGGGAGAGCGTCGCCATATCGCGGACGGCGGATATCGAGTTTAAAACCGTTGGTCTGAAACCAGTTGCCAACATGACCCGGAGATGATCGCAGCTGATGCACGATCATGAGCACAGGAAGCCGGCGGAAATTTTCTAGCTCCGCCGAAGCGCCTCCTCCCCAGAGCGTGGTTCTGGGGTCGTAATACAGATCGTCTATTCTTTTATGCATATCGGTAAATGCCATGCTCCATGCGGGCATTCATAAGGTAAAGGGATTAAAGTGCCAACAATATTGGGGGGGTCAGGAACAACTGCTTCGCTGGATTGGCATCAGTAATTCCGGTTTTCCACTGATTTTCTGAGGCGAATCCGGTCACGCGAGGTGACGCCCAGCAGCTCCGCCGCACGCCAGACGAGATTGGCTTCAAGCTCATGAATGACACCGTCCGCCACGACGATTTCCCACAGCATCTCGACTACCTTCAGCCGGTCCTCGCGATTGAGGCGCCTGGTCAGGACGCTGGTGAACCCGTACAGGTCAACGGCATCTTTTTCCTGCTCAATCGCCTGGGTAATCAGACGCCCGGCCTGGCCGTGATCGAGATCGTAGCTGCGTTCAAGAACATCACGCAGGACCTGCGTTTCAGAACGGCGCACCTCGCCGTCAACGACCGTGGCATGAACGAGAAGCGCGGCTGCCGCAAGGCGCACTTCCTCAATCGCCAGATCGTCAGATTCCCCATCCGAACCGGAGACCCGGTCGGCCATATCCTTGAGCGTGTTCCAGAAAGACATTGGATGCCTGCCTTTGAAGTCTGTCGTGGTAGCATCCGCAGCATATAAAGAATGTCTGCCATATGCGAGCCCTCTCAGGAGATTGTGAGCAAGGTGACCAGAAAAATCAACAGTCCAAAAAACTCGCGCCGCGCACTCATTGCAGCAGCCGCAATGCTGGCCGTGCTGCTCATGAGCGCTCCACTTACGGTCTTTGCCGCGCGTGCGGAAAACGCCTTCATCAAGGAACTCAAGGCCCAGAATGCCCATCACTTCGCAAATCCGCTCTCATCGCGGAAAAGTGCAAAGCCGCCCACCATTGAGCGGCGTTGGGAAAAAAAGTTTACGCGCAAGCGGTGGACCATGACCAAGGGGCGGGTCACCATTGAAGTTACCCTCAAAAAAGGCGGTCCCCCCGACGCGCTGATTTATGTAAGACCGCTCCTGTCTGTGAGTGTGGCGGGCCAGCAGGTGATCAGCATTGAGGGATCTGAGTCGTTTCCCGACAACCCCATTTTTCTGGTCCAGATCGCGGAGATGGACAAGGGCAACCCATACCCGGAGGTGGTATTTTCCGTATATTCCGGCGGCGCCCATTGCTGCTCCGACACTCATGTTCTCGCCAGCTCAAAAGACGGCAAGACGTGGCAAGACATTTCGGCAGGCGTATTTGACGGTGGTCCGCTGGGCGTCAGCGATCTCGATGGCGACGGGCGCTTTGAATTTTCATTGCGCGATAACGCGTTTCTCTACACGTTTGGATGCTATGCCTGCTCGACCGCTCCGCTTAAGGTGCTGCGGCTGGAGGATGGAAAACTTGTCGATATCAGCACCGACCCGGCCTTTCGGGATCATCATTTAGAGTCGCTTCAGCGTATTCTTGAATGGGCCGCCCCCGACATGGACGCCAATGGGTTTTTTGCCGGCTATGTGGCGCAGAAGATATTGCTTGGTGAAGGGGCTCAGGCGTGGAAGTTCATGGCGAAGCAGTATGATCGCAAGGACGATTGGGGGCTTGAGGAGTGCAGCGTCAAAGTGAATGACAAGGGTGAGTGTCCGGGCAGGAAAGTGAAGCTGAACTACCCGGATGCGCTGAAGCGTTTTTTGATCATGAACGGATACAAACTTTAAAAAAAAGTTGGAGGAATATCAGGTGTCGAATAAGAATTTTTACAATCTGAATGACATGAGCCAGGGTATTGCGCGCGGTCTGACTGAAGGCCTTAACGCGCGGGTTTTTCCTGGTGAGCAGGCGATGATTTCGGTGGTGAATATCGAGGCCGGACATAAGGGCAAACTGCATTCACACGCGGAAGAGCAATGGGGTTTGCTTCTGAAAGGCAGCGGCACCCGCACGCAGGGCGGCGAGGAAATCGAAGTTAGGCAAGGCGATTTCTGGTGCACCCCGGGTCATGTGGAGCACACCTTTCAGGCCGGCCCCGATGGCGCGACCGTGTACGATGTCTTCGCCCCGCCGCGTGAAGATTACAAAAAAGCTGGCAGCGGATTTGGCAACGCGGAGAGCGAGTAGGGCCGGGGGAAGGTACTGAGGTCTGCTTCTTTAGGTAAAGCGGACATTGGGGAAGGCCGAATTTTATGCCCGCTTCTGACCCAAAGGCGACATTTTGCAGCCCGTCTCAATGCAAGGCTCTCGAACCCGGTCGGACCAAGGCTTGTGAAGGTTTATCTCGCCGCGTCCAGAGCCGTCATGCGACTAAATGGTACTGAGCAAAGCGCAGCAGGATACGAAAACTAAAAGGAGTAATTATACGGTGTCGCCGCGAAACCGTACACTGAGTACCATTCTTCCTGCGATAGGTCTGGCATTGGGCATGGTCTTTTCCAACGCCGCCATGGGGCAGGACGCACAGACACTGACGACGTATAAAGTCGTCACTCCGCCACCTTGTACCAATAATAAGGGGGAATTGGTCCGCTTTATTGAAAATGGCAGAGGACGCTCCGGCATAGCAGCTGGTATGGCCATCAGGGATGGTGATGGTAAGCCAGTTATTTTCAGATCGAACTACATTGCCACGCCTCCGGAATTTCAGAGTTTTATCGACCGGCATGAATGTGCCCATCACCAAACCGGCGATGTTGACCGCCCTGTTCCGCCGCGCAACGGCCCCGAACATCTGATGAATGAAAGTATCAGCGATTGTGTTGCTATCCTGCGCTTGCGTGATGAAGATGGGTATGACCAGCCGGCGTTAAACAGGGTTGCCGCTGCCATG
>CAYOEI010000480.1:0-7278 GCA_964402825.1 uncultured Hyphomicrobiaceae bacterium | reverse complement strand
ATGGGTGACGCCCGAAGGCGGCGGCGGTGCGTTGAGGACTTTGGGAAAAGCAAAAATTACGGATGGTCCGAGGATAAGGCACGGCAATATTCCCGCCCCGACCGCGAGGATTTCGGCAGCTTCATCCGCGCCAAGGGTTTTAATCTGAAGTAGTAAGTGAGAGAGTTTTTCCCATGTCCAGGATCGACGAAACCCGCCCCTTCATCCCCGTCAACATCGCGGTGCTGCCGGTCTCCGATACGCGCACGCAAAAGCAAGACAAATCCGGAGCATCGCTGGAGAAAATGCTCACTCAGGCCGGACATAAACTGGCCGAGCGGACAATCGTGAAAGACGACATCGAGGCCATTCGCGCGGTTCTCAGGGGCTGGATTGAAAACCCGGACGTCGATGTGGTGATCACCACCGGCGGCACGGGATTCACCGGGCGCGATATCACCCCTGAAGCAATCCGCCCCCTGTTCGAGAAAGAAATCGATGGTTTCTCAACCGTTTTTCATATGCAGAGTTTCGATAAGGTCGGCACCTCGACCATCCAGTCGCGCGCCTGCGGCGGCGTCGCCAATGGCACATATATATTCTGCGTGCCCGGCTCGCCCGGCGCCTGCAGGGACGCGTGGAACGGCATTTTGAAATATCAGCTCGACAACCGCCACCGGCCCTGCAATTTCGTCGAGATCATGCCCCGGCTGCTGGAGCAATAATTCCGTTATTGCTAGGGTCATGGACTCATAAATAGCCGTTATTCCCGCTCCACTTTCGTCATTCCCGCGAAGGCGGGAACCCAAATGGGCTAATCCGTAACCCCCCAGTGTTTGCCGCGCTTCACGCTTGGTTTCCCGCCTTCGCGGGAATGACGTTCGAGGGGCGGAGGAATTTAGTAAACTGTCACCGTAATTATAACTTGAGATGGCGATGAACCTTTTCACCGCTCACCGCGACCAAAAGGGATACCGGCGGCTCTTAACCGCCTTAAACCCAGTTGCGAAGGAGCACGAACATGACTGTTTTAAGCAAAACCACCCTGGCCAGGAAAATTGTACTCGGGCTTAGTGCGATCGTCATTTCATCCATGGCGCATGGCGACACCGTTGAAGCAAAAACCAATATCGATACACAACTCACCATGCTGCAGGAGAAAATGACCACAAATCCAGTGGCTTTTGACATGAGTGTATCGCGGCATTTGCTGGAGCCGGGAAAAATCGGTCTTATGAAATTGGCGGCGAGCAGCTCCATCAAGCGACGGACATCCACGACGCGGCTAAAAAGGGCGACCCGGAAGTCTCCATCCGGCCGGCGGGCTGTCTTCGCGCCGGGCTCCAACGGCGGTTCACAGGGGCCGGCCACCATCAATTGTGACAATGAGAGCAGCGAAGAATGCCAAAAGATTGTCGTCTGCACCCCAAACTGCAGCACTGAACAAATGCAAGGAGGCGACTGCTGTTGAGAATTGTCTTTATTCTCCAGCGGTTAAACAAGGCAGATTGGTGATGGTATTCGTCGGAAACACATGCTTTCGCGTTGCAATTTAGAACCGACCCTGAAGCGGGTAGCTGCGAAAGCAAGAGTTTGTCTTCCGGCGTCTACTATCACCGTGACGCGCAATCCTCCCCGCGCTGGATTACGGTGACAGTTTACTAATTACCTGTAATTTTCAGCTTAGGGCCACGCTTTTTAGGCGCAAGCGCCCTGCCCGTCCGCCGTTCCATGTCCCGAAGCCAGCCGGCACTCCCCGCGGGGCGCCATGTCGTCTCCGCCTTCCTGATCTCCTCGATCATGATTTCGTCCTCCCACGCACTCAACATTGCTGCGAAATCTGGAAACCTGTCTAGCACCGGCGCCACATCAACAATCACATTGCAGCTTCTAGTCAATAACAATAGGCTGCTATGATTATCGGTGGCAGACGTTCCCACTGGGGGGTGAGAGATATGGAACTCGATGGCGTAATGCTGGCTCGGATCCAGTTTGCCTTCACGATGACTTTCCATATTATTTTTCCAACCTTTACCATCGGCCTCTCAGCATGGATTGCAACCCTTGAAGGGATTTGGCTGAAAACAGGCGAAGACCGGTACCACCAGCTCGCACGCTTCTGGACCAAGATATTCGCCGTGTCATTTGCAATGGGCGTCGTGTCCGGCATTGTCATGTCATACGAGTTCGGCACCAATTGGAGCCGATTCTCCGAGATCGTCGGCAATGTGGTGTCTCCGCTTATCGGCTATGAAATACTGACCGCCTTTTTCCTTGAAGCAACCTTCCTCGGTATCATGCTGTTCGGCTGGAACAAGGTCCCGCGCGGGCTGCATTTCACCGCATCAGTCGTAGTGGCCGTGGGGACATTGATGTCCGCATTCTGGATATTGGCCGCAAATAGCTGGATGCAATATCCGGTGGGTCACGTCATGCGGGATGGAATTGCCTACCCGGAAGACTGGTTGAAAGTTATCTTCAACCCCACCTTCCCTCTGCGCATCGCCCATATGGTCATAGCGGCCTATCTCACAACAGCTTTCGTGATCTTAGGCATTGGCGCCCGCTACCTCATACGATCCCAGCATAAACCCTACGCCCAGATAATGATGCGCATGGGGCTCGGCATGGCGCTCGTTCTGGCGCCGGCACAACTGATCATTGGCGATCAGCATGGACTTAAAACCGCAAAATATCAGCCTGCCAAAATTGCAGCCATTGAAGCCCATTGGGATAGCTCCAAGCCTGGCGCCCTGGTGCTGTTCGCCCTGCCCGATGAGGATGCGGAAAAAAATAATTTCGAAATCGCCATACCCAACGGTGCCAGCCTCCTGATCACCCATGACCTGAACGGCCTGTTTCCGGGCTTGAAGGATTTCCCGAAAGAAGATCGCCCGCCAGTCCTGATACCCTTCTTCGGCTTTAGGCTGATGGTCGGTATTGGTTTCTGGTTCATTCTGCTTGCGGGCTGGGGAGCGCTGCGCTGGCGGCGCGGGAAACTCTTTGACAAAGGGCTTTATCTGACCTTGGCCTCATGGTCGTGGCCACTTGGATTTGTCGCCCTTCTTGCAGGATGGTTCGTAACCGAGGTTGGCCGCCAACCCTGGCTCGCAACGGGCATTCTGCGAACCATCGATGCAAGTTCTCCAATAACAACAGCGCAGGTTTCCGTTTCACTGGCCCTATTCGTGGTGGTCTATAGCATCGTGTTTGCAGCCGGCATCTACTACATCAACCGGCTGATAAACAAAGGGCCAACCAAGGCCATTATCAACGCCAAAGAAGATGGCGGCGCCAACCGCCCGATATCAGCTGCCGGGGCCGCTGGGCGGCAAACCCTGGGCTCGGAGGTGTAAGGCAATGGATCAAATTACCTTTTGGCTCCCTGTCATCTGGATCGGCATCCTCGGTTTCGCTATCGCGCTCTATATCATTCTCGATGGCTTTGATCTTGGAATCGGCATTCTGTTTCCCTTTGGTAAAACCGAAGAAGAACGCGATCAGATGATGAATACCATCGCGCCCTTCTGGGACGGTAATGAAACCTGGCTGGTCCTGGGAGGGGGTGGTTTGTGGATCGCCTTTCCAAAGGCATACGCGATCATCATGCCGGCGCTTTATACGCCGATGATACTCATGCTTCTTGCACTTGTTTTTCGCGGCGTAGCTTTTGAGTTCCGTTTCGTTTCGAAACCTAATCATAAGTGGTGGGATATCGCTTTCTTCGGCGGGTCAACGCTTGCCGCTTTCACCCAAGGGCTCATTCTCGGCGGGCTCATTCAGGGGATCATCGTTACAGATGGACAGTTCGGTGGCGGGCCTTGGGACTGGCTGACGCCATTCTCCATACTCTGCGGTGCAGGAGTTGTCGTTGGATACGCACTTCTTGGTGCGGGCTGGCTGATGGTCAAGACGGAAGGACCGGTTGAGAAACGTGCGCGCGAACACGCGCTGCTACTGCTTGGCGGTTTAATGCTCTTCATGGCCGTTGTCAGCATCTGGACACCGCTTGAGTCTCCAAGGATTGCCGCGCGCTGGTTTTCTTTTCCCAATATTCTCTTTTTATGGCCCGTCCCGTTCGTCACTTCATTGCTTGCGTTCGGCTGCTACAAAACCATTAAATCAGGCCGGGAACTTATGCCTTTCCTGCTGTCCATCGGCCTGTTCATGATGGCGTATACGGGGCTGGCTATCTCAAAATTTCCCTACCTTGTTCCCCCTGTTGAAGGAGCTGAAGGTTTAACCATCTGGCAGACGGCCGCCGCGCCGGAATCGCAGATTTTCGTGCTGATTGGCATCCTCATCATGCTGCCGATCATCATCACCTACACGGTGTTTTCCTATTGGACGTTCCGCGGCAAGGTAAAGCTTGGCGAGGGCTATCACTAAGCGCATCCAGTGCCGTTCTAACGCTGCTGACATCGCGATTTTGTGAAGCCACGGCACAGAAGCTTCCCCCTATCCCGTATTACACGCCTGCAAGTTTCAGCGTATAATTCCCGCTTCCAGATATACGCAATTTAACCCCAAGGGAGGTATGCAAATGTCTGACAATACCCTCAAAATCTCACGGCGAGGCCTGCTGGCCGGAGCTGCCGGAGCCGCGGCGATGGCCTCCTTGTCACCTGGCCTGATACAACCCGTTTCCGCAAAAGCTGCGATGCTGGGAACATCGCGCCCGACCCACTACCGTTTCAAACTCGGTAATTTTGAAATCACCACCATCAATGATGGCGCGATTCCCATTCCGAAAGTTCATCCGATTTTCGGCAAAAACCAGAAAATCGAGGACGTTCAGGCGTTCTTGAAAGAGAACCGTTTGCCAACCGACAAAATGTCCATCTCGTTCACGCCGGTCATCGTGAATACGGGCAAGGAGCTGGTGATGTTCGATTCCGGCTATGGCGAGGAGCGCCGTGCGAAAGGCGCCGGCAAGGCCGCGGCCGCACTGGCATCCGCCGGATTTACCCCCGATCAGATCGACGTCATCGTCATCACCCATGCCCACCCGGATCATGTTTCGGGGCTGATGGAAAACGGCAAGGCCGTATATCCAAATGCGCGCTATTTGGTTGGCGATGTCGAATATAATTTCTGGTCCCCCAAAGCGCTTCTTGAGAGCAGCGACAAGAATATGGCGCGCCGTGCAAAGGCGGTTCACAGCAATCTTGTGCCGCTGGCCGAGAAAGCCACCTTCATCAAGCCGGGCGCAGATGTTGTCACCGGCATTACTTCGGTGGCAGCTTACGGCCACACGCCGGGACATATGTGCTTCCATATCGAAAGCGCGGGAAAGCGCTTTTTGATCTTCGCCGACACCACGAACCACTATGTGGTATCGCTGGCGAAACCCGACTGGCACTGCATATTTGACATGGACGCGGAAGCCGCCGTCATCGCGCGCAAAAAAATCCTCGACATGATCGCCACCGAGAATATCCCATCGGCGGGGTATCACATGCCCTTCCCGGCTGTCGGATATGTGGAACGGCAAGGCTCCGGCTTCCGCTGGGTTCCGGCGAGTTATCAACTGGAGCTGTAGGGCAACACAATGCGGCTGCCGGCGCTGCCCAGGCGCCGGTGGCTTTTTCCGTCGTCCACATCGCTTAAAGGTTGCGTCAGCGCAACGCGCGCGCCTTTCAGATTGGCCAGCGTGTCGGTGAGCGCATGGGCGCTTGACCAGCGCACATGGTCAAAAATCCGCCGCACGTCCGGGCTGCGTTTAAGACCCGCCAGCCAATAACCCCCGTCATGGGCAGGCCCAAACACCGCGTCATGGTGGTGCAACAAGCGGAAAGCCGCGGCGATTTTTTCAGCCGTTATTTCCGGGATATCCGTGCCAACGATAATTGCCGGTCCGGGTGGCAACCAATCGAACACCCGCTGCATGCGCGCCCCCAGATCTCCAGGACCTTGCGGGATGAGGGTTGTTCCGCGTGGCCAGACAGGTGAACCAACAGCCATATCCGGCGACACGGCAAGGAGCATGCGCCAGCGCGGATCACGCGCAAGACGCGCTGATATATTGGCCAGCGTATGGCGGTAAAACTGAGTTGCCGCAACCGCCCCGATATCGCGTGCAAGGCGCGTTTTAACCGCTCCGCAGCGCGGCTCCTTGGCCATCACTATGAGCCAGCGCCGGGGGCCGCGTTCAGGTTTTGTCATGTCAGCCATACAGCCGGACGATTTTTGCCGGGGGAACGCGCAGATAATACAGCATCAGGCAAACGGTGTTGCGAACAACGCGCATAAAATAACCTTCACGCTTATAGCGCACCGCGCTGGTCACCGCCCTGGAGCGCATCATCACCAGTTGTTTGCGCCCCAGCCGGCGCACCAGGTCCACATCTTCCATCAGCGGCAATGGGTGATAGCCGCCAATCGAATGATAGAGCTCCTTTGGAATCAGCAGGCCCTGATCGCCATAGGGAGAGCGCAACAGGGCGCAGCGCAACGCGACCATTGCTTCGAGCATGCGCGGGCGGGCGCCAAGATCATCCAGTGCGAATGAAAAGGCAGCCGCGGTAGCCGGTCTTGCGCCCGTTTCGACGCGCTCGATAAGGGCTGAAACTTCGGCCTCCCACCCGGTTTGGAGAACCGTATCGCCGTGAAGAAACAGCAGCCAATCGAACCGCGCCTCCTGCGCCCCGGCGGCAAGCTGCATCCCGCGTCCCTTTTGCGCACGGATAAAATGCGCACCGGCCGCCTCGGCGATTTCGGCTGTGGCGTCGCTTGATCCGCCATCGACGATGATAACTTCACGAATAAGCCCCTGGGCACATCCAGGCACAAGCGCGGACAGCGTCGCGGTGAGCGCGCTTTCAGCGTTAAGCGTTGGTATGACGACGGAAATCATGAACGCGGATCATAGCGCTTGAGTGGTGTGCGGCAAGGATGGGGTTTGCGAGTAGTTCATGTATTTTTATAGCCGATGCTCAAAATTTCTCTCCTTCGTCATTTCCTTCCCTCCATCGTCTGTACCGTCCTCTCCTCTGTCATTCCCGCGCAGGCGGGGCTGTTTGTTTTCGCTCACGGCTGTTCCTCGGCTTCGCCTCGGGCCTGCGCGGGCGCGCCCTAACGGGCGGGCCTCAATGGCCAGCCGCGCTATGCGCGGTAGCCGGCGTAATACGGAAGCATTTTGCCGCATTTCACCGGCTAACCGAGGCACAGCCGAGGCAAGGCCGAACGGCCGCCGCGCGATAGCGCGCGCCCGCGCAGGCCCGCGAAGCGGAATAGCCGTGAGCGATATAAAACCTTGCTCATGTCAACACGCTCCTTCTCTGGCAGCATCATACGTCC
>CAYOEI010000479.1:0-4411 GCA_964402825.1 uncultured Hyphomicrobiaceae bacterium | reverse complement strand
CAGGGCCGCGTCAAAGTGGTCATCCTGCCCTGCCGTGGGTAATTTTAGATTCTTGACACCAGTTTCTGTCAGAATTTTATGTTTAAAACCCACAATTTACCTCCATAGGTAGCAAATAGGTAGCAAAGCCGGTTTGGTTGGCATTGTTACGATTTGAAACGCTATGTTAGTGTTTTTGGGCTGTATTGCAAGGGCTTACTGGGAGGGAGGAAGGCAAGTAGTTACAAAGTGAAAAAGTCTGAAACACGCAATATTATCTCTGTTAGACTTACGTTTGGCGCCCATACATGGATGCGTTTGCCCGCCTGCTCAAAAAACCAGAGGTTTAGGGTCATTGAAGCAGGAAATCCAGAAATGGACCAATTGTGGCCCTATTCTGGCTACAACTGCCATAGTCTGGGCAAAAACTCGGCAAAGTTCTGCGCTATGTTCCTTCCGGGCACTACATGAATTGCTGGGGGGCAATGGTAAGTGACGGGTCTGGGAGGGAACCATGACGTCTTTGCTTCAGTCATTCGGGCTGTGTCAGCGTTCGACATATTCTCAAACTCTCGTAAAACAAGCCGGTTCAGCTGCTGAATTCCTCGGCGCAACCGGAAATCGGGGAGCCATCCGGCATGCTAATATTCACCGGACGAGCCCCCTCATTCACAAGAAAAACAGTAAGAACATGGTTGCGGCGCACGGACCGCGCACCGCGCTGCGTGAGGCCTGTTGGAGTTTAAAAAGTGGCAAAAGACAAGTCGGAGAACGGGTCATCCTCGGCCGAAGACGCGCAAGGCGGCGCAAATGGCAGATTGAGACCGAACAGTATCGAGTACGGGAGATTGATGATGGCAAGCCAATCAGAAATAATTCTGGCTAAATCCACCGGGGAGTCACGTCCTCCGAAAAAGGCCAAGTTGCGAACGCGCCGTAAGGCGCCGTCAAAATCCGTTAAAAAAACTGCATCGCGCACGTCCTCGAAAGCAGCGAATGAGAACAAGACGGCCAAGTGCACGTCCAAGAGCGCAGTCGCACCGATAACGAAACTGTGCGCCATCGATATTGCAGGGGATGCAAAGCCCAATAGCCCCGAATTAAATCAGCCTGATTTAAATCAGCCTGATTCAAATCAGAATGGCATGAGGCGGAAAGATGGGGCGGGTAAAAATGAGGTGCAGAAAGATCGGGAGCAGCAGGACGCTTCACCGATCATGAAAATGCCATCGGCAGGTCTCTTACCCGCGATTGCGGAAAATGAAACAGCTGACACGGATCTCATCAGCATAAATGGCATTGGATCAGAGCTTTCTGAAAGCGCCGATGTCGCAGAAACAGTGACGGACCCGGAGTTGCTGGAACTTCTGGAGCAACTGAGCGTCACAATCGATTCGGCCAATACCGTACTTGATGCAGCTGCGAGCGCGCCCGGTGAAGAAATGCCAGGCCCGATTCAAGAACCTGTTTTTGAGCCCGATCCTGAACCTGAACCAGAACCGGATCCGGAACCGGATGATACGACACCGCTTGCGGCCCAGTTCGCGTCCCTGTCACCCGCACCTCCAAGGAAGCTCAAGCGGAACCTGGGCTTCAGCAAAACGATAACCGCGAGCATCAGCACTCTGGCCGTAATCGCCGGTATTGGATGGCTGCTGTATACTAATCCCTGGCTGATGGAAGCTGGAATCAAGATGGCATCGACAATTGATACCTCAGCAGGTGCATCATTGAATAAGGAACCTGCCCCCCTTCCCGCGGCCCCTATTCTCGCAAATGTCGCTCCAGCAGTGGTTCCCGCCACGGCGGCCCCTGACATCGTTCAGACTTCGCCGCGATTGAATAGTCAGCCCTTGGCGGCTACGAGGGTGCGCATTGGTCAGCCGATCGCGGGCAAGGTCGGACAGCCAATCGCGCTGGCCATCGATCTACCGGCCAGTACGACTCAAGCCGAAATGTCGATCATGATCCAGGGCATGCCTGAGAAAGCGCGGCTCTCGGCCGGCAAAAGCCTTGGCAGCGGCAACTGGCTGCTTGGCGAGGCCGAACTGCAGAACCTTATGCTGTATACGGCAGCTTCATTTGTGCCCGCCAAATTTAATCTTGATGTGATCCTGGTCAAGAGCGACGGTAAAGTTCCTGAGTTGCACAAGCTGTCGATTATCATCGAACCTGCTATCACAGCAGCAAGAACACCCGATAGTGACGCTGCTCCGCCAAGTTCTGCAACAACTTACGATCAGACCGGCGTCGCCGTGGCAGTCCCCATTGTGGCAGTCCCCATTGTACCTGAACAAAGATCAGACCCCGCCCCGGCCACGGCTCCGGTGCAAGTTGCGGCAAAACCCGCGCCAAAGCCTGCCGCCCCAATAGCTCAGGAAACACCCGTCAAAAAATCACCTGCGGTGCCTGTGATAACCCGGCAAGAAATCAAAACTCTTATGACACGCGCCAATGCACTATTGGAAAACGGTGATGTGGCGGGGGCACGCCTGCTGCTTGAATACGCCGCACAGCGAGGCAGCAGGCAAGCCATGATCGTGATGGGAAACACTTACGATCCGGAACATCTGGCCAGCCTTGGCGTGCACGGAGTTAAACCCGATCAGGAACAAGCAGCATTCTGGAATGACCTGGCTGCGAAAGCTGTTGAGGCACAATAACGCTATTGCGGCGCAATAAAGAGCGAACCAAACGCCGAAACAGGAAAGGGCCGGGATTAACACCCGGCCCTTTTTTCGCCTGATGAGCTGACCTGCCGGCTATCAGGCCGCTTCGGCCGCGTGGCTCGCCAGCACCAGATCGGCGAGCTTGCCTGTCAGTTCGTTAAGATGGTCGAACTTAGCGGAATATGTACCAACACCTGCGGTCGCCGAGCGCAGATCAATGATGAGATTCTGCATTTCCACCTCAGGCATATGCGCCTGAACAAGATCCCAGCCTTTCCAGTCTGGACGTGTGTCAAAGCCAAGTATTTGGCCTCGCCTGCCCGAGATGATCTGATTGACCCTGGCAGTCGCCTCCGATGGCACCACGATCTCCACATGCATCACGGGTTCCAGCAGAACCGGATGGCATTGCGGCATCCCTTCGCGCATAGCCAGAGAGCCAGCGGTCTTGAAGGCCATGTCATTGGAATCAACGCTGTGATAGGAGCCATCCTTCAGACAAACGCCCACGTCCACCACCTCGAAGCCAAGCGGGCCGCGGGCCAGATATTCCTTCACGCCATGTTCGACCGATGGAATGTATTGCTTGGGAACGACGCCACCTGAAATTGTGTCGGAGAACTCAAAGCCCGACCCTCGCGGCAGCGGTTTGATATCCACGACCACATCGCCGAACTGGCCATGGCCGCCCGACTGCTTCTTGTGCCGTCCGCGTATCTCAATCGATTTCCTGATGGTCTCCTTATAAGGAATCTGCCGGGGATGGGTTTGAGCGGCAATGCCATATTTGCGGTTCAGCCGCTCCAGTGCGACACGCAAATGCATCTCGCCCTGACCCCACAGCACTATCTGTCCAAGTTCCTGAGAGTGAACCAGGGAAATAGAAGGGTCTTCTTCAATGATTTTGGCAATCGCCGCGGTCATCTTGACCTCGTCCTTGCGCTCTTTGGCCTCCAACCCAAGCCCGAGCACAGGAGATGGCGGGGCCGGAGACGCGACGCTCACCGTTGCATCCGTACCCAGGGTCAGTGTATCTCCCGTTCGAATGCTATCCATCCGGCCTAACGCGATCGTGGCGCCAGGACCTGAATCCGCACCTTTTACCGGGTCCTGTCCAAGGAGAGTGAAGATGCCGGAAATCCGTTCATCCTTGCCGTCCACATGGATCGTATCGCCGTCGGAAAATGTGCCGGTGAGAACGCGCGCCAATGTCAGTTTGCCGCCATGCTCGGTATGAAATGTCTTTATCACCTGTGCACAGGAGGCAGCATCCTCAATCCCCAAGCGCGCGAGCGTCTGGGATATGGACGGCGCTTCATGGCGCAGGGCCTTCAGCAGCCGCAGGATACCATTGCCATTTTCCGCGCAGCCCAGAAAGACCGGGCAAATGTCACCGTCTTTAAGTTCTTTCGACAGATCATCGAACACCTTGTCCCGGGGCGGCTCGACATCCTCAAGCAGCTGTTCCATCAGCTCATCGTCATAATCGGCAAGCTGCTCCAGCATTGAAAACCGAGCTTCCTTCTCCCGGGTTTCCAGATCTCCCGGCATTTCAATCACTTCGCTGGGTTTATGCTCGCGGTAGACGAAGGCGCGCTCGAGCGCCAAATCCACAAAACCGGTTGCAATGTTATTTTCCCATATGGGAATTTGCCGCAATACCATCTGCTTGGCGCTTGCCGGCTGCAGGATGGGAAGAATATCGCGGACCCGCCCTTCCGCCTTGTCGATTTTGTTCAAGAACAAAAAATGAGGTATTCCCC
>CAYOEI010000478.1:0-3092 GCA_964402825.1 uncultured Hyphomicrobiaceae bacterium | reverse complement strand
GGTCGGATTTTTCAGTGGGCACCCGCACCGTCATTTTATCTCTTTCAAAGCTGATTACGAAAAGTTCGAGCTTCGCATCCGCAAACTCCCCCTCTTCAATCGCGATGATCCGGCCAACGCCATGCGCCGGGTAGACGACCTGGTCATTTGTGCGAAAACCATTCTTTTGCTGAAGATTTTTCATGTCTGCCCCGCGACCTCCTACCATTCAGGGAGAATTGTAATATCAATTTATTAACCATTTCCTAGCAGGAGGTGCAGGCCGATAAAAATACTGAACAATGGTATTATCGCCGCTCTGACCGGTCATAGGATATCAGGGCCGCCATTTCTTCATCAGAAAGCGGATTGCCCAATCCCGTCATGCATTCATGGCCATTCAACATCCATCCGGCTCAAGCGTGCATTCTGGAACGTGCTTGAGCAGATGGCTAAGCAACAAATGTGCGTGCAAAAAACTGCGGGTTTCGAGAACCCTGGCGCCTGTTCCGGTCATCCAAGATCGGCTCCCGCTGCCACCGTGCGGCCATGAAGAACACCCGATTCATGGACGACCTCGGAGACCAGCTCCTCCTGACGATAGGCCATCACATGGACGCCTGAAACGCCTGGCATTTCCTTGATCTCCTGCATAATCTCGATACAGATTTTTTTGCTCTCCTGGCGCTGATCGTCGGCGCCCTCGATGCGCTCGATGACCGCATTGGGGATATGAATACCGGGGACGTTGGTGCGAATCCAGCGTGCCGCCCTGGCCGACGCCAGCGGGCCGACTCCGATCAGGATGAAACATTTCTCATGCAGGCCCATATCCGTGACCCGGTTCATGTATTCCTTGAGCATCGGGATATCGAAGCAATACTGACTTTGGACGAACTGGGCCCCGGCCTCGATCTTTTTTGCCAGGCGCATTGGCCTGAAATCATAGGGCGGCGCGAACGGGTTGATGGCAGCTCCCAGAAACAGATGCGGCGGTTCGGTGATCTTGCGCCCGGACAAAAACTGACCCTCATCGCGCATAACCCGAATGGTCTCCAGGAGCGACATGCAATCGAGATCAAACACCGGTTTGGCGCCCGGCTGGTCGCCGGATTCCACACCATCACCAGTGAGGCACAGAATATTACTGACCCCCATGGCGGCGGCGCCAAGGACGTCTCCCTGGATGGCGATCCGGTTTCTGTCGCGGCAGCTGATCTGCATGATCGGCGCATAACCTCTGCGGGTCAGAAGGGCGCAGATACCGACACTCGACATGTGACAATTGGCGCCGGACCCGTCGGTGGCGTTGATGCCGTCAACCCATCCGTCGAAGATTGCGCTACGCTCGAAGACCTCGTTGGGATCGGCCGAATCGGGAGGAGTGAGCTCGGCTGTAACCGCGAACTCGCCGCCCCGGAGAATTCGCTCCAGACGTCCGCGCGACGTGTGGCCAGGACGGGTCTCCTCGAAGTCCTTGAAATCCAGACCGTTATTACTCATCCGGCCTGCCCCTTTGCCGCTTGACGGGCGGTATCGCGCTCAGCGGCTTTCCTGGCGGTGACGCTCAGCCACGCAGAGGTGCCCCTCAGGCTGAAATCGACTGGTTCCTGCACGGTGAGTATATTGTCCTTGGCCTGCATAAGCTGGCTGCCTTTCCATGCCTCCACCCAGACGCAAGGCATTTCGGGCTCAATCTCGCAATTGCCGTTGGCGCGCACCCCGCCGCAAGGACCATTGCGCAATCCCTTGGGGCAGTTCATGGGACACGACATTCCGGTATCGGAGAGCGCGCATTGCCCGCACATTCGGCAATCGAACATGAAGCCCTTGACCACCTTTTCAACAAAGACGACAGGCCGTTCCACCCGTGAGTATCCAATAAGATTCCAAAGCCAATGCAGCTTAAGAAATATCTCCGCAAAAAAATTGTAGAACTTTTCGAGAAAGCCGGCATGGCGTACCGACCAGCGGCGTAAGGTATAGTGGGAACCCGTCCGCCCTACGTGGCTGGCGCCGGCCGGCACATATGATGTCCGGGCCGTGGCCTTATTCTTCATCTTCTCGACCGCCACCGGCAATCAGGCGCTTTAATCGGGGGCCGTCATAGTCGGCCTCAAACCGCGCCATGGTCTTATCAGCTTCTATTTCGCAATCCTCGCCACACTGTTCAGGATCATCGCGACGCCAATCGGCAAGATATTCTTCTGTCCCTTGGGCCCCCGCACGCATAGCCACCATGTCTATGGCTTCCTGAAACCGGTCTGAAAGTTGCCGCTTGGCGGTCCCGGCATCCGATTTGACAATCACCTGCGCCGGGATGTAACGCCAATATACAATCGTTAATTGGGCCATCGGAAACTCCACACGATAATGGTCCGCGCGCACTGGAACCGGATTGAGTGTTCATGCGGCATTAATTGCTGTTGAGGTAATCGCTGTCGAGAATGCCTCATCCTCTGTATCGTCATCAATACCGTAAATGCCTCTCGCCATTTTTTCAGTTAATTTTTTCGGTTTCCCGTCGAACACAATCGAGCCTTCTTTCATCCCGATGATCCGGTCGCAATACATCTTGGCCGTGTCGCGCGTATGAAGGTTGGCGATCACGGTAATGCCCTGCTCTTTGTTATAGCGCCATGGCTCCGGCAATGAGAATGCCGTACATGAATGTACTTCTCGAAAACATATTAACACCTCCCTATTTGTGGTCGTCTTCTCCTCTGATCATGCCAACCGGTTTGTTTTTTACCGGTTGATTTAGCGACAAGGCGCGGAGCACTTGGTTGTTTCATTTTTCTGCTCCGCCAGATCACTAACCCGGAACCGCTACTGATAATTTTTCCTTTTCAGCGACGATCAATTTCTTGCATATGTCAACCGCAATCGGTGCGTTGTCCCCATAGCCGGTAGCGCCAACGCTGTTTGCAAAATCCTGTGAAACAGGAGCCCCGCCGACAATCACCGGGATATCCAGACCCGCTTCCGCGATCGCTTCGATGGTCAGTTTCATGAACGGCATGGTCGTCGTCAGCAACGCCGACAGTCCAATCACGTCGGCATTAACCTCTTTAGCCGTCTCGATGATTGCCTCGGCTTTGGTGTTGACGCCA
>CAYOEI010000477.1:0-2717 GCA_964402825.1 uncultured Hyphomicrobiaceae bacterium | reverse complement strand
GATCTTGGAGTCCGCAGACGAGAGAATCGTGGTGCCGCGCGCATTACGGATAAACTTGTTGGTACGCTTGATCATGCCGTGCTGTTTGCCGGCCTGTTGGCCGCGGACCTTGCCGCTGCCCGTCAGTTTGAAGCGCTTTTTTGCACCGCTCTTGGTTTTGAGCTTGGGCATTTTGCTTGTCTCCTGAATAAATATTAGGCGCTGAAAACCACGCCTCAAGCATTATGAATGGCCACGGCATGCCCTGCCGGTCCATTCGGATGAGCCGCGTTATAAGGCGGAACGCCACATTCCGCAAGGCGCGTTGGCATAATGCGGTATCTCAAAGTAACTCAAGGCAATGTCAGGGTTAAATCCCGAACTGTTTTGTCATGTCTTCGAAAATGGCTTTGCGATCGCGTTTATTTATTTTCAGCGCATCAGCGATAGTGCCCAGACAATGGGTTTCACTCTCCGTCAGCGCATGATCGGAGACAGAGACCAGGAAAGCGCCTGCCAGAATATGTTTTTTGGATGCAATGCTGACTCTGCTCGCCCTGGATATTTCTTTAAGAGCAGTCTTTTTGTCGTTTTCAACAAGCTCAGCTGCTTTGATGACCGGTCTGAAATCTATTTTATCTCCTCCCAACTGGCCGAACAGGTCAGCGACAAATCTCATCTCACGGTGATCAATGCTGCCGTCTGATGCCGCTTCCAGAAGCATTGCAGTCCAGAGCGCATGACGGGTCACCTCTATCTCGTCTGAGGGAACCGCTGACCAGCCATCAAGAAGTTTGGACGCGAGTAACCCGCGCTTTTCATCAATTATTGCCGGTTGGGCCTGTTCAATAGAATCTGGATTGGGAAGGGTTTTTGCAAGACGTTGGTATTTTTTATAAAGTATCAATAATAATACACAAGGAACTAATATTGCTAAAACAATTATAAATCCGAAAATAACCGGTAAATTATCTAAATTAAGCATGTAGAATTACTTTTTATATTTTGGCGAACATTTCTGACGCCGAGACAATCGGGAGAGAATATCTGCCCCCTCGGGTTTGTACTTGAAATGAGATTAGTATGTTTTACATGTGATCGCCAGCATGCGCTACCGTCACATGGTTCGTGCCCCGTGCAATCCTGATCGCATTCTACCTGGCAATCGGGCAAGCTGACAAAACACAAGATGCAAGATGCAAAAAACGCAAGTTGTCAGGGCAGCCAGCTATGCGGGCTGACTGCCCTGTGGAACTAACTTGAGAACCGTAGGGGCTCTTAATAACCTACTAACAGGATTCTCTGTTCAATCAAATACGCACCGCCTTATTGATTGACAAACGATGTTTGGCGTCATTCATCCATGCGCAATTTCCTGACATACGACACTCAACACAATCTTCCTTGATTCTGCATCGCGCGCACTTACAAGTCATAAAATCAGTTTTGAGATAATAGGAACGGGTCCATGAAAATTGCGCTGCTTACAGAATTTCCGGAACTCTATTCGACCCGCCGGCTGATCGAAACGGCGCAGGCGCGCGGCCATGACATCGATATCGTCAGGACGCTGCAGGTTGTCATCAACATAGAAACGCACCGTCCAAACCTGTTCTTTGAGGGTAAAAAACTGGATGGGTTCGATGCGGTCATACCGCGCATTGGCCAGTCGATCACCTTCTATGGCGTGGCCGTGCTGCGTCAATTCGAGATGATGGGCGTGGTTGCGCTCAACCCATCAATTGCGATTCGGCGCTCCCGCGACAAATTGCACGCACTGCAACTGCTTGGCTCGAACGGCGTCGCTCTGCCCGCAACCGCCTTTGCCCATGACCTGAACCGTTCAACCGATGTCATCGCCATGGCGGGCGGCGCTCCGGTGGTTATCAAGCAACTGGAAGGCACTGAAGGGATTGGCGTCGTACTTGGCGAAACCGATACATCCGCCAAATCGGTGATCGAAGCGTTTCGCGGCGCTGACGTGGACATCCTTGTTCAGGAATTCATTGCAGAATCCAGCGGCACGGATATTCGCGCCATCGTCGTGGGCGGGCAAGTGATTGCCGCCATGCAGCGCCAGGGAGCAAAGGGTGATTTCCGCTCAAACCTGCATCGCGGCGGCAAGGCATCGAGTGTCGAGATCACACCGCAAGAGCGCGAAACGGCAATCCGCTGCGCTGAGATCATGGGGCTGAATGTCTGCGGCGTCGATATGCTGCGCTCGGATCGTGGCCCTCTGGTGCTCGAAGTCAACTCCTCACCCGGCCTTGAAGGCATAGAAGCCGCCAGCGGCGTCGATGTCGCGAATGCGATCATCGAATTTCTTGAACAACACGCGGCATCCCGAAAAGCAAAAGCCCCGGGATGGTCCCCGGGGCTAAAGCTCAATTGATCAGTACGAAATGATAAATTCCGTTGATCTGGATTATTTACCGTTTATACGCTGGCCTATTTCGGCGCGAGCACCATCACCATCTGGCGCCCTTCCAGCTTGGGTTCGGATTCCACTTTCGCGATTTCATCGGTCTCGGCTTTCACCTTCTGCAGAAGCTGAACGCCAAGTTCCTGATGGGCCATCTCGCGGCCGCAATAGCGGCGGCGACATAAGTCGTGGCCGAAAAAAGAACCGTCGACATCATGCGTTTGCTGCGTGCTCACATCTTCTCTTGTTATCACCAGTCATCAGCTCGCTTTGAAAACGACGCGGCACAAACCCCAGAGAAACACAGCAAAGAGGA
>CAYOEI010000476.1:0-5414 GCA_964402825.1 uncultured Hyphomicrobiaceae bacterium | reverse complement strand
CCACCTGGCCGCTTCAGCGGTAAGCGGATACGGCTCGTGCGATGAAGGCTCATAGCGTTCGGCAATGCTCATAATATCTCCTCATGCGCGGGTGAGAAAATGCAGAGAGAACAGGTCTGCTGCGTCCGTCCACACCTGTTTGGTATCCCATCCCGCCTTGCTGGCGAGATCGCGAAATTGCGGCAGTGTGTATTTGTGCGAATTCTCGACATGAATTCTCTCGCCTTCGGTGAATAAAATCCGGCGTCCCATTATTACCGCTTCCTGATCGATCAGCGACTCAATGTAGACTTCGATCCGGCCAATATCGTCATTATAGGTGGCTCTATGGGCAAAGCGCGTCACATCCAGATTACCATTTAATTCCCGGTTTATGCGATGAAAGAGATTGAGCGTGAACTTCGCCGTCACACCTTTCGCATCGTCATAGGCTGGGAGCAGAATTTTCAGATCTTTCTGTAAATCGGCCCCGATCAGAAAACCGCTGCCCTCTCCCAGCAGATGGCCTGCGCGCGCCATGAAATCCACCGCCGCGTCCAGATCAAGATTACCAATCGTGGAGCCGGGAAAAAAGCCGAGTTTGCGCGCATCTGCGATGGCGTCAGGCAACTTTATGGGATGGTTGAAATCGGCATGCACCGGATGGATTGGCAGTGAGGGAAATTGTTTTTCCAAACGAAGCTTGGCCTCATTCAGCGCTCCTTCATCAATGTCGATGGGCACATAGGCGGCAGCCAGCTCCATTTGCTCCAGCAGAATATGCGTCTTGCGGCTTGAGCCGGACCCAAACTCCACCACGGCGCATCCCTCACCCGCAAGTTCTGCAATCTCGCACCCATGCGCCTTGAGAAGGGAGATTTCGGTACGGGTGGGATAATATTCATCCAGTCTCGTGATGTCCTCGAACAGCTCCGAGCCGCGCGCGTCATAGTGGAATTTGGTGGGGATATGCTTTTGTTTTTGCCCAAGCCCGCTGAGTACGGCGCGTGCAAAATCTTCCACGTGAGCGGAGGCGCTCTTCAATTCTGCATCTGATGTCATGGTTTTTGTATCCGCTTAATTGTCCGCGAGACGCAGCCCGGTGAATTGCCAGCGCTGGTGGGGATAGAAGAAATTGCTGTACGTGGCGCGTGAATGTCCGTCGGGCGTCACGCAGGATGCGCCTTTCAGCACGAACTGACCGCACATGAACTTGCCGTTATACTCACCAACCGCGCCTTCGGGCTGGCTATACCCCGGATATGGGCTGTAGTGGCTCTGGGTCCATTCCCAGACATCACCGAACATTTGCTGCAAGTTCTGGTTCGCTTCTCCAGCGGGCGATGGACGCAGCGCATTGCTCCCCAGCGTGCGGCCCGTTTCGCTCAGGCCCTGCGCCGCAATCTCCCATTCAAATTCTGTCGGCAGTCGTTTGCCCGCCCAGCGCGCAAAGGCGTCCGCCTCGTAATAGCTGATATGAGCAACTGGCGCGGCCGGATCGAGCGGGCGCATACCCGTCAGGGTCATTTGCCGCCATTCCCCTTCATGGTTCTCCCAGTAGAGCGGCGCGCGCCAACCCTCTTGCCTCACCATTGCCCAGCCATCGGACAACCAATGCTCATGACGCTCATAACCGCCATCGGCCATGAATTCGAGCCACTCTCCCTTGGTAACGCAGCGGTCCGTAAGCGTGAAAGGCCGCAGCAGAACCTCATGGCGCGGGCCCTCATTGTCATAAGAAAAACCTGCGCCCTGATGGCCAATTTCGACGATACCGCCTGCATTAGCGACGGCGCCTGGCGCATGAAATCTGTCAGCCGCACTCAGAGCCGCTTGAGTGTAGGCCGGGCGCAGGGGCTGGCTGGCGAACAGGGAAAGAATATCGGTGAGCAGCAACTCTTGATGCTGCTGCTCGTGATTGACGCCAAGCTCGATGATATCGAGAACCTCATCATTCAGACTTCCCGTTTTGAAAAACTTCTCCAGCGCTTCGTCCACATGAGCACGGTAGGCGCGCACGTCAGCCGCGCTTGGCCGGGTCAACAGCCCCCGGGAGGACCGCGGGTGGCGTGTCCCCTTGCCCTCATAGTAGGAATTGAAGCAATAAAGGAAATCCTCATTGAACAGCTTGTAGCGTTCATTGAATTGGCTGAGCAGGAATGCCTCAAAAAACCAGGTGGTATGCGCCAGATGCCATTTGGCCGGACTGGCGTCATCCATGGACTGGACAACCTGATCTTCATCGCTCAGAGGTCTGGCAAGCGATAGGGTGCATTGGCGGGTGTTGGAAAGGCTGGCGTACAGCTCTTCCGCGCGGCCTTTTTTAACGGTTCTTTTGGGTGCCGCCGCTTCAGGCACGGGCATGGTTTCCTCCAGAATCGAACAGGCACTCTAGGTCATGGACTATTTCGGCGCGCGTTTCGCTAAAATACGCTGCAGCGTGCGCCGGTGCATGTTGAGCCGGCGTGCGGTTTCGGAGACATTCTGGTTGCACAACTCAAACACTCGCTGGATATGTTCCCAGCGCACCCGGTCCGCCGACATGGGGTTTTCCGGCGGCTTCGCCTTGGTGTCAGGCGGCGCCATGAGCGCGGAATAGACATCGTCCGCATCGGCAGGTTTGGAGAGATAATCAATCGCACCCATCTTAACGGCCGTGACTGCGGTGGCGATATTACCATAGCCTGTAAGTACAATGGCGCGCGTTTCAGGGTGGACCTCTTTCAGAACCGCGATGACATCCAGCCCGCTGCCGTCTTCCAGGCGCATATCGACAACCGCATAGTCCGGCGGCTGCTTGCGAATATGCGCCAGGCCTTCAGCCACGCTCTCGGCAAGTGAAACCGTAAACCCGCGCGACTCCATCGCCCGGCCAATCCGATGGAGGAACGGCTTGTCGTCATCGACAACCAGCAAAGTCTGCTCTACGTCCTGAGAGGCCTGATCTCCATTGGCCTGATTATCAGTGGCCTGCTTTTCCATAACTTTTCCGTATTATTATCAAAGTCCAAGGAGTTTTCTGATCCGGACTTACTAATGGCATGCCATTCATGAGTCCGGAGCCTAACCTTCTTTGGTCAATTCTGCCAGATGCACGTATAGAGAACGGCAAATGACCCGGTTATAATGTTACTGCTCCTATAGGACTATTCCCTGCTTCGATCTTATCCCGGGGCCATGTGATCTCCACCACAGCTCCTTCAGCGGGCGATTGCCGATTGGAAAAATTAAATCGGGCGCCAGAGCGCTCCAGAAGCGTTTTGGCAATGAAAAACCCCAAACCAAGGCCATTGCCGTCACCAGTACTGCCTGTCCCGGATGCAGTATCCCTGACTTCCCGGGTGGTCACATAGGGCTCGCCTATCCGGTCGCGTATCTCCGGCGCGAACCCCGGTCCATCGTCGGCAATCGTGATGGTCACAGTATCCTTGTCCCAGCTTGCGCGAACATCGACGCGATCATTCGCGAAATCGGCAGCATTCTCTACGATATTGCCGAGACCATAGAGCAACCCCGGATAGCGCCGGAAAACAGGTTCTGCTGCTGATTCTTGATCGTCTGTCGCACTATCGGCGGGTGAGACCCGCACATCGATATCGATGTCAAACACCGCGTATGGCTCCACCACCTCTTCCAGCAGATGGCTGACCGTCAAGCGGGACAAGACGATATCGTCTTCATCAGCTCCTCCCGCTGACAGCTTGGCCAGAATATCCCGGCATCTCATGGCCTGCGATTTCAGGAGCTTGAGATCCTCGCCATGAGGACTGCCGGATGGCATCTCTCTCAATAATTCGGTGGCAATAATGGCAATTGTCGACAGGGGTGTGCCCAGTTCATGGGCAGCCGCCGCAGCCAGTCCGTCCAGCGCCGAAATGTTCTGCTCGCGCGACAAAACCGCTTCAGTCGCCGCCAGCGCATCGGACATCAGCCGCGCTTCCTTGGCTATACGCCGGGCATAGAGCGAGAAAAAGATGGCCCCCGACACCAGAGCCGCCCACACGCCGTAAATATATGTCAGCGGCAGTATCAGGGTTTCACCCAAATACCAGGGCAGCGGCAAATGGAAGACGGTGAGCGCGGTTATGCAAGCACTGGCCAGGAGGCCCAGAAACAGGGTGAGATGTACGGGTTGTTTTGATGCCGAAACAGTGACCGGTGCAAGAATCAGAAACGCGAAGGGATTCTGCAGCCCGCCCGTCAGATAGAGAAGGGCTGTCAGCTGCAGCACGTCGTAACTGAGCAATGCTGATGCGTAGCCGCTCTTGAGCCACAGATGCCCCTCATAGCGGGTGCCCAGATAGATGTTGAGAAAGGCCGACAGCAAAATGACCAGAGCGCACAGGCCGATTGGCAAATCGAATCCCAGAGCGAAATACACCGCCGCCACGGTACAGGCCTGCCCCAGCACCGCGATCCACCGCAAACGGATAATCGTCCTCAAGCGAATCCGCGTGCCATGTACATCAGGCGTGAAGGTAATAAACGGAAGCATCTTGGTCTACAATTCGCGGATTACTATCGCCCGGGATCGGTGATCCATCCTATCAAGCCGCGCGCATGAGCGAAATGCCTTCTGCTCCCCATGGTAATATTCTAAATGCGGCAAACAATTTGTCGCAATCACACTCTCGCGAGGCGGGTTGACGTTCCCAGCTCGACATGGACCCTATAGACGCAGCTCATTTTCACCCCAACGCTTACGCTGGAAATCAACTCCCATGAAAAGATCTACATTGGCGCTCCTGGCGGCCGCACTTCTGTTATCCAGCGCCTTGGCAATCGGTATTGTTCTGATACGCACACCAAATCCTGGTCCGTATATTGTGACTGGAAAACCGCTTATTGGCGGCCCTTTCACCCTCACCGACCATACGGGCAGGCGCGTCACTGAAAAGGATTTTTTGGGTAAACTCTCGCTGGTATTCTTCGGCTACACCTATTGCCCTGACGTGTGTCCGGCTGAATTGCAGGTTATGTCCGCGGCAATCGATGAGCTGGGCGCGAATATGAAAAAGGTGACGCCGATATTCGTTACCATCGACCCTGAACGCGACACTGTCGAGCAAATGAACAGCTATG
Organism: uncultured Hyphomicrobiaceae bacterium; assembly: GCA_964402825.1. Lineage (GTDB taxonomy): Bacteria > Pseudomonadota > Alphaproteobacteria > Rhizobiales > Methyloligellaceae > UBA2767. The sequence goes on along the minus strand of CAYOEI010000476.1, from coordinate 353 downwards.
TGAGCAATTTTCACGAACAGCTCATTGGCCTTACCGGAACGCTGCAGGAAATTAAGGCTGTGACCAGCGCCTACAAGATTTTCTACAAGAAGGTGACCGATGACCCCTCAAACACCGAATATGTGATGGATCATTCCAGTATCGTCTATCTCATGAGCCCGAAGGGGGAGTATCTGACCCATTTCTCTTACGGAACCGGGGTAGAAAAAATGGCGAAAGGCATCGCCAAATATTTCTAGAAACTCTTATTCGCGTATCCGGTAAACTCCAGATTATCCACGACTTATTCCCTTTTTTATGCCTGTCTTGTGTTGCCCGGAACATGAAGATGCAATATATGTTGCGCTGCAATA